>JAVSMP010000001.1:3611115-3665746 GCA_032027145.1 Ignavibacterium sp.
GAACCCAAGATACTTCTATCAACATGTGATTCGGCAGCAAAATTAATTACGTATTTGATTTTATACTTTTCAAAGATGAAATTAATTAATTCAGCATTTACTATATCACCTTTGACAAAAGTATAATTTTTTTTTGATTCAACTTCTTTTAGGTTCTCAAGGTTTCCGGCATAAGTAAGTTTATCAAGATTGACGATAAAATAATCGTCTCTTTTATTAAGAATGTAATTAATAAAATTACTGCCAATAAATCCTGCTCCGCCTGTTACTAAAATATTTTTCATAATTAAAACGCAAAAAATCCGGCAAGGATGCCAGCCTGAATAAAAAATCCATCTGATTTCAGATCAGAAGGGATACCAGATATTGATTGGTCATTTTCAGTTTTCCAGGAATTTCCAATTGATAATTGATAACCGGTACCTATCCGAAAAGCTAAAAATCTATAGAATGGAATTTCAACATTGAGCGTTGGTGAAAAGATCCAAAAATGATTTTCTAATCTTCTTGAAACATTTGAGGTAGATCCATTATTGATCTCATTCCAGATATTACTCCAGCTAAAATTTCCATCGTTATGATAAAGTTCAATACTCAAACTTCCGGCAGCTAATGTTCCGCCGATTGATACACCAATATTTTTAACAAATGGAAGTGTATATTCAATTGTTATTCCACCCCCTCCAATAGAATAGATTACTTCCCTATTAATACCATTTATTGAGGAGGACTTTGAAGTTGAACCGCCAAATCCCATTCCACCAACTCTAAGATTTTTCACAAATCCAATATAGAGAAATCCTGCTCCACCAGTTGTAAATAACCCGCCGGAAGAAAATTCTGGAATACCAACCTCTTTTAGCTTTGTATTAAGTTGGTCAACATTTGGAATTTGCCAACCTGCAATAAATCCGCCGCCTCCACCAAAAGGTGCATCAAAATATCTATTAGTCTGAGAATAAGAAAAAACACTAATTGTAAATATTAAAACAAGAGTTAAAAAATATTTCATAATTCTTTCATAATTTCTTGATAAATTTACCAAAGTAAGTAAGATTTTCAAAAGGATACTATATGATGAATGTGAAAATAAAAAGCAAATAGAAATATTTTAGTGTAATTATAAATCAATAAAATTTATGAAGATATTAATTACTGGTGGAAGCGGATTACTTGGGCAATATCTTAATGTTCAATTGTCGAAACAGCATAATATTTTTACAATTTACAACTCAAATTCGGGCAATTGTAAAAAATATAATTCAGCTAGGATAAACATTTTAAACTACGATGAGCTTAAAAATATTTTTGAAATTCAAAAACCTGATATTGTTGTTCATACAGCAGCTATAACATCAACAACTCCCAATAAAAATATATCTACAAAATTATTTTACAACCTTAATGTTAATGCAACTGCAAAAATTGCCGAGTTCTGTGATACTTATAAAGCAAAACTAATTTATACATCAACAGATTTGGTTTATGCAGGCTATCGTGGTTCAATGCTGAAAGAAGATGCAAAACTTATCCCTGTTTCTATTTACGCAGAAACAAAACTGATGGGCGAAGTAAAGATTCAGCAAACTTTTGATAATTATTTAATACTTCGGACGGCTTTGTTATTTGGAATTGGACTGAACCATTCACAAAATTACTTTCATAAAATGCTTAATGATTTAAAAGACAAAAAAAGAGTAAAGCTGTTTACTGATCAGTATCGCACTCCTCTTTCTCTTAAAGAAGCTGCAAGAATTATTAGTGAGTTGATAGCTAAAGGTATTAAATCGGAAACAATAAACTTCGGCGGACCTGAAAGAGTATCTCGTTATGAGCTTGGAATAAGACTGTGTGAGCTTTACAATCTTGATAAAAGATTATTAGTTAAAATTACATTGGATGATGTACCCGGTTTACCAAAAGTTGAAGATGTGTCTATGAATACAGATAAGCTGAAATCTTTTAAGATAAATCATAAAGGATTAGATGAGATGATTTTAGAGATCTAACCTGAGCCTCAAATATTTCACCAATTCTTCAATTAGAATTTACATTGAGTATTATTTTTTTTTAAACAGATCTGCATTCTTTAGTAATAGCAGTCTTTTCAGTTTTCTTTTGATAACTAATTCTGAGGTTTTGTACATAAACCAATATAACACAGAATTTAACTCATCAGAATTTTTGTTTAATCTAAAATTAGATTTTGTATTACTGTAAAAACTCCTATAATTCTGTTCTTACTTTATTAATAACATCTTCTTCGTTTGAATAAATTTTCCCGCTTTCAACTGATAAAAATAAATTCCGGTTGCCGGATATTTGATACTGGATTCTGGTGAAAATTCAACTTCATAACTTCCTGCAGGTAAATATTCATCAACTAAAGTTGCAATCTCGTTTCCGAGTATATCATATACTTTAAGAGATACATGCGAGATGCTGGATACTTGGTACTGAATTATGGTAGAAGGATTAAACGGATTTGGATAATTCTGAAATAACTGAAATGATTCCGGATTATTTGTTTCAGTAACTCCTGAAGCATTGTTGAATTCATAACACCCAATATCAAAATCATTTCCTTGCGGACGGACAACACCATCTTTATCAATATTCGGAGCTTCATCCCCAATTCCTGCATCAATTGCCGGACTTGTAGCATTCAGGTGATAATCACCGTTACCTCCTGTTGTATTTACAAAGTAAGTTGAAGCATTGTTCATTGTGATCTCAATATTATGATCTGCTGTATATCCGCCGGTGAGTGAGAAATCAGTAGCAATATTGTTTCTAACAATTACTCCCGATGAAGGTGTACCGTTTTTATGATTATTCACCATAATCCAGGGATCCGGATTGGGGCTATTATTATTATCAATAACCGTATTATTAATTATTTTACAATTGATAGCTCCATAAAATGAAATTCCATGCCAGTGATCAGTGATGATTAAATTATTTTCAACAACCCAGTTCTCAAACATACCATCGAACAATCCGATTCCCTGCAAATTACCTCTATAAGGTTGATTGGGATCTTCAAAATTTATAATTGTATTCCCGCGAAGTGTTACATTTTTCACTGTTCCTGTTCCAACTCCACCGCTGCCATAAGACCACGACTGGAATCCATCATCATGATTTTCATCAACATCATACTCATTCTTGATTGTGTTATACTCATAAACATTATCATCACCTAATCCTCGAATACCATCGCCGCGAAAATTTACAATGAGATTGTGAGATACTAATGAATTATTTGCGCTGCAAGCTATCCCATGATCGATGGCAGTAATTGTATTATTAAGTGCTTTTATATTCGATCCATCCATAATAATTCCATTGCCCGTTCGCTCCACCCAATCTATTGCTGTCCAGCCTGAAATATCATCAGAATAATTTATGGTACAATTCTCAACTGTAAGATAACTGCCATCCAGATCAACAGCTTCTGTACCGTCTGCACCACTGGAATATCTTGGTTTAATATCAAATCCAAATAATCGCCAATAGCTGCTGTTATGAATACTTACACTCGAAAAAACAGGTATCGCTCCAGGGTAAGCACGAATTGTAACTAAAGAATTATTATTTTTACCGGAGATTGTAAGATTACCATAACTACCACTAAGCAGACTAATTGTATCTCCACCTTGAACATTATTTATTGCATTTTGTAATTCTGTTGAATTGGATACAATGATTTCAGTAGCAGCAGCTGACTGCAAAAAGACAAAGATTATAATTCCGATAAAGTAAATTATTACTGATTTTTTCATCTTCATTCCTCCTATTTAATCAATATCATTGATTTTGTCTGTGCATAGTTTCCAGCTTGTAATCTGTAAAAATAAATTCCGGATGCTGGATACTTGATACTGGATCCTGGTGAAAATTCAACTTCATAACTTCCCGCTGGAAGATATTCATTAACCAATGTTGCAATTTCATTTCCCAGCACATCATATACTTTAAGAGATACTTGCGAGATGATGGATATCTGATACTGGATTCTGGTAGAAGGATTAAACGGATTTGGATAGTTCTGATGCAAATGAAATAATTGCGGAATAACTTTTTCATCAACTGAGACTGCATTCGTGAATTCATAACATCCAATATCGAATCCACTTCCCTGCGGTCGTGAAATATTGTCAAGATCTTCATAAACTATTGGAAGGACTAAATTTGTTCCGGCATTAACCGTCTGTGCATTTTGCAGAAGATGATAATTGTTATTCGTGTAATCAACAAAAATTTGTTCCTCAGGATTAGCTACCATCGAATGTAAATCATAACCAAGTGACTGCCATTGAGCTAAACTCATATTAGAATTTCCATCATCATTACTTAACCGGTTTACAAGAATATTGTAATCGCTGACAAATCCATTTGCTGAAGCAGCATCAATAGAAATGCTTCCACGAAAACCGTGATGATTAATTAAAATATTATTATAAATAGTATTCCCGGTTGAACCGTCAACAGAAATTATGCACCATCTCCCATCAGATGGCTGTATAATCGTGTTGTTGAAAACTTTATTATTCTTTGATGCATCACCACCATCGATCTGAAACATTGCAATTCCGGTTGCATGATTGTTATAAATAAGGTTGTTATATATATCAGAATTTTGAACACCATCCATATTTATTGCTGAACCACCGCCATAACCATTATCGTGTAAAATATTTCCTTCAACCGAAGCTTTGCTGATAATTCCATCACTGCCCATTGAAATGTCTCCATTCATATGAATTCCACATCCATTATTGTTGAATGAATGATTGTTTCTTATGATTGGTCTATCACTGCTATTGGATACATAAATTCCGTGCTCATCGGCACTAAACGAACAGGTATTATTTTCGACAATTAAATCATCTGTAAATCCAGTGAAGATTCCCCACCGCTGATTGTTATGGCAGTAATTGTTTTTTATAGTTACAAAATCAGATACAGCAGCACGAATTCCGGCACGAGGCTGATCTTTAACTTCAAATCCATCAATCACAATCCAGGAAGCATTCTCGATATTGATTCCATCAGGTGTAACAGAATTCCGTTCATCAATTACAACATTATTTTCTATTGCTTTAAAGACTATTGGGAGAATTTGAGTTCCATTGGTACGGATATCAAACCCGGCATAATTTCCAGCAAGAACTAAAACCGAATCTCCTGCTGCAACAATATCAGCTGCATGCTGAAGAGTGGCAAAAGCAGTTTGAGCTGTTAAACCATTATTGCCATTGTTCCCTGTTTCGGAAACATAGTAAGTTGTTTGTGCAGTTATTTGAAAACAGAATATTAATCCAACCAAAGTTAAAAGAGTAAGAAGTTTTATCATTTCATTTACTCCTGAAATATTTTTTATGTTACGTTTTTTTGCTGCAATTAAAATACCAGCGAAATGAAGATATGAAATGCATTTAACATCAGTAATGACATAGTTGAAGTGTTTAAATGTGAAAATTCTGACAGTCAACAGGTAATTTTTGGCTTTAGGGATCTTGCCCTAGATGACGGAATTATTAAAATAAAAAACTCCCAACTCATTTTATTGCCGGGAGTTTTTTGAAAAGATAAATGAAAAATTATTTCATAAGTATCATCTTCTTTGTTTCAACAAAAAAACCAGCGGTTAGTTTATAGATATAAATTCCACTAGAGAGATTCCGACCTTCGCCGGAATGACTGCTGAATTCTGTTTCATAAGTTCCTGCTGGTAAATATTCATCAACTAAAGCTGCAACTTCATTCCCAAGCACATCATAAATCTTTAATGTTTGCCAACTGCTTACTGGTGACTGCCAACTGATCTTTGTTGTTGGGTTAAATGGATTGGGGTAGTTTTGTGCCAAATTATAATCATCAGGATTGATTTCATTTTTATTTTCCTCAACAAATGTAACCCCACCGTTTGTTGTTTTTAGAATTGTTCCTTGATAGCCCACAGCCCAACCAGTTAGTTCATCTGTGAAAAAAACTGAGCTTAATGTATTTATAATTCCGGCTATTTGTGTGAACCAATCTGTTCCTCCGTTTGTTGTTTTTAAAATTTTCCCATAGATCCCCGCTGCTTGACCCACTGCATAGCCTATATTGGAACTGGTAAAAAAAATTGATTCCAGGCTCGCCGCCTGACTGATTGACTGCGTAAACCAGTCTGATCCTCCATCTGCTGTTTTAATAATTGTTCCATACTGTCCTGCTGCCCAGCCAATATTTTCGTCGATAAAGAAGACTGAATTCAGCCTGCCTATGGTATCACTTGTCGTAGAAGTCCAATCTGTTCCGCCATTGGTTGTTTTAAGGATTGTTCCTGGATCATATATTTGTCCGCCTACAACCCAGCCTGTGTTTTCATCGATAAAATAAACTTCCATCAGATCAACCAAAGTACCGCTTGACTGTGGCGACCAATAGTTCCCATTTGTTGTCTTTATAATTCTTCCTCCAGATCCAACAGCCCAGCCGGTGCTATCACTGATAAAAAAGACTGAATACAAAGAATACCCTCCACCCGATGAAACCCAATTTTCTCCACCGTTAGTTGTCTTTAGAATTTGCCCACCCTCTCCTACAATCCACCCGGCATTTTCATCAATAAAATGAACGGATGCTAAATGGTTCATTGTTCCACTAATTTGTGGATTCCAGGTTGTTCCTCCGTCTCCGGTTTTAAGAATTGTTCCAAAAGTCCCCACAACCCAGCCGATACTGCCGTTAATAAAATAAACATCAGTTAAAGAATTTGTGGTCCCGCTGTTTCGCGGTATCCATTGTGCCTGATTTGCCTGCACTAAGATTAAAGAAGCAGCAATTAATAGCAAGATCTTTTGCATAATTTATTACTCCTTTTATTCATTTCAAGGTGGAATTCATCAGTTAAAAAAATTTTTGTTTAGCGTACACCTTAATCATAAAATTTTTTAGATTTTATTAAATTGAAATTATCGGATAAGCATCATCTTCTTTGTTTGAACAAAATTTCCTGTCCGTAAAATGTAGAAATATACGCCGGAGGCGTATCCGTCTCTGGCGGAAATTCCGCTAGAGAGATTCTGACCTCCGTCAGAATGACTGCTGAATTCTGTTTCATAAGTTCCTGCTGGTAAATATTCATCAACTAAAGCTGCAACTTCATTCCCAAGCACATCATAAATCTTTAATGTTTGCCAACTGCTTACTGGTGACTGCCAACTGATCATTGTTGTTGGATTAAACGGATTGGGATAATTTTGAAAAAGCTCAAATGTTTCAGGAAGATTTTTCTGAGTATCAACATAAACAGATGTACCTACCAATCTGCCGCTTGTGTCAACCATGGAAGCATAAATATCATAGTCTCCTGTCCGGCGGTCCTGCCAGGTAGTAATAATATTATTATTGACAGTAAAAATTAATTGTGGTAAAGTTTGGCTTAATGCAGGTACACTGATAGGAACTCCATTTGGTGTCCAGTTTAAATTTCCATTACTCATAACTCGCTGAGCATAAATATCATCTTGAGAACCGATACGATGATCCTGCCAAACTATAATAGCACCACCTGTTCCATCGCTTACAATGTCAGGTTCCTTCTGTTCATTAACAGCTTCACACACGCTTACACCATTCAACGCCCAAAGAGCGTTTCCGTTTGAACTGATACGCTGGGAATAAATATCAGCATCTCCGCTAACATTACGATAATCCCTCCAGCAAATAATCGCACCGCCATTCAAATCGGAAGTTATCTGAGGAAAAACCTGATCCTCAGCTGACTGACAAACAGCAACTCCACTTGTATCCCATAATCTGAATCCATCCTCATTAATTCTTTGAGCATAAATATCCACATTACTTGCATTACGGATATCGTGCCAGACGAGTATCGCCCCGTTTGCATTATCATTTATTAATTGACAATTCAATTGGTCGTTGGCTTCCGTACAAACCCGTACGCCGTTGTTAGCCCAAAGTATGTTACCATTATTGTCTATCTTTTGAGCATAGATGTCAAATGCACTATATCTTTTATCCTGCCATGCAATGATTGCTCCTTCACTGCTGTCAGCAATTATCTGAGGATAAGACTGTTCATTTACAGCCGAACAAATTGCAATGCCATCAACAGCCCAGATAATATTACCATTCGCATCAACACGTTGTGCATAAATATCATAGCCCAGACCACTGCGATAATCTTTCCAGACTATTATTCCTCCACCGTTTCCATCGCTGATAATTTTGGGCTCAAACTGTTGGTTAGTTGCTGTACAAATTGGTATTCCATCTGCCGTCCATTGGTTAATGCCGTTGTTATCAATTCTCTGCGCATATATATCAGCATTACCTGTACGATGATCCTGCCATACAACAATAGCACCGCCGCTTCCATCAATTGCAATTTGAGGAGTAACCTGATCATCTGTAGCAGAACACACCGCGACACCATCAATCGTCCAGGCTGGATATCCATCTGAACTAATTAACTGTGCATAAATATTGTCATCATTAAAGAAACGGCTGTCTTCCCACACAATAATAGCTCCACCACTACCGTCATCAACAAGCTGAGGAGCCTGTTGATAACCGGAAGCGGTACAGATCGGATTATTGATAGTCGAATCAGATGACCACTGTGCCTGTAAATTTGTTATAAACAACAATATCAGAATCATTAATAAAGTTTTCATTATTTCACTTTTAAGAAAAATATTTTCATTTTCTATTTCATCAAGGCTATCTGACTAAAACCATTTTTTTAGTCTGGTAAAATGATCCGGTACTGATGCTATAAAAGTAAATTCCGCTTGCAAGATTATTAGCATTAAACTGATACTCATGCTGCCCGGCTTTAAGTTCGGTATCTACCAGCGTACTAACTTCTTCACCAATTATGTTGAAAATCTTCAGAGTAACATTAGCTTCTTCAGGTAATTCAAACCGTATAGTTGTTGATGGATTAAACGGATTAGGATAATTCTGTGAGAGAGAAAAATTCTCAGGAATTTGCTGGAAAGTTTCCTCACCGATAGCAGAGATGTTTCCTGTACTATAAAGAACAAACAGAGAGTCATTACCACTATTATCTGTTGCTATAATCGCAAGATCTGTTTTTCCATCAAGGTCAAAATCTGATGAAACAACACCACGCGGTATTCCTGTTGCAATTGATTGGAAACAATTTAGTTCAGGAGTAAAATTACCTGTACCATCGTTAAGGAAAACAGTCAATCCATGATTTTCTAAAGCCCAATTAACACTTGCAAAATCCAGGTCATCATCATTGTCGTAGTCAAGTCTAGCAAATCCTCTTCCATTTTCAACAGCCATAGGTTCAGGCTGGAAGTTGAAGTTTCCTTCATTGCGTAAAAGGTTACATTCATTATCCGAAAAGCCCGTTGTAATAAGATCATTGTCTGAATCATCGTCAAAATCACCTAAGATCACACTGTTTTGATATAAATAATTCCCTCCTACTCCATCTATTTGATGAAATGGGTTCCAACGTTCAAAGTAATAATGATCGCAGGCACTCGGGAAGACAGTAAATATGTTGAAAAACTCCCAACTCGTGAACCGTCCTGTTGGGTGTAAGCCTGCAATATCCACCAAATTATCTCCACCGATATCGTCAACAACAATCGACCAGGGACCCCAGGGAATAGTGTCAATCTCATTGCCGTAATGCTGGTAGTCATAACAGAGTTGTCTGTCTCCAAGATTCATAACAACTCCTATGAATGATGAATAATAAGGAGAAGCATTAGGATGAGCGACAAAGATAACTTTGAGACTATCATATAGCTGATAAGGCTCGGGGACAAGATGATATGTTCGTCCTTGAGTAATAATTTCACTTGATTCAGGAAATCCTCCTACTCCATCACCCCAATAGACTTTAACCAGCGCAGAGTCACCACCAACGATCAGGTCAAGATAACCATCATCATCAAAGTTGCAGAAGGCGAGAGTTGTTGGTTTGAAGCCGACATTCAGAATTCCTGATTGAAGGAAAGATCTTGACTCGGGAAGATTATGGAATAAAAGAACCTGTTCATTTTCATAATCTGCAATTGCTAATCCATCAGCCATAAGATTATCAAACTTGCCGTATGCAATTGAATTACAAATGCTGGGAAGAGAAGTCCTGAAAACATCTTCAAACATTGGATTTGAACGCAGATTTCCTTCATCAGCTCCTCTTGTTGGTTTTGTTAAACTGCGCAAGTCGCCATCAACATCATCCACAATTCCGGGATAAGGAATTCCAACAATTTCCGGATCCTGCGCCTGGCAGTCAGAGAGATGAGGATATTCTTCACCTATGTCAAAATATAATTCCTTGAAAATTGAATTGGAATCCAGACCTGTTGCAGCTTGGTATGAACTAAGACTTGTGTACCGATTAGATCCGACTGCAGCAAGGTACACGGAGCCAGGTTGATTATAATCATAGTAGAATACATTGTAATCAGAAATCACTCCCGATATATTTCCATTTTGTTTGAAGACTACTACAGCTTCAACGATAGGTAAACCTTCGCCGCTGCCGTAATCAAAAACAATGTTGTTCAAGACTTTAGATGAGTCAGAGCCTTGGCCTAGATAAATTCCATAACTTATTTGTACGCGATAAGGGTGCACAATAGTGTTGTGTATAATAGTTGCTTTTGTATTTGCTATGATTCCATAACGTCCTATAACTGGTAATCCCCAGCCTCCAACTGAAGCGCTTCCCGAGATCATGTTGTTCACAATCAACATTGATAATGGGTTACTGCTTAAATTGTCCACTTTGATTGCCCGGAAAGTAACGACTTGACCACTAGAGCCTCCTCCATTCTTGATGATGTTACTCTCGATAAGACCGGAATCGGCATAGACGATTATGCCATTTAGGCTTCCATAACCATTTGCATTATCCAGATAATTACGACGGACAATAGTTTTATGTGCTTTAATATTAATCCAATTTCCATAAGAACTACCGTGGTGATGAGCATCGAGAAATTGATTATCCTCTATAATTACACCGCCACTGCTACCTCCTGCACCACCTATTTCAACAGAATTCATTAATTGTAAGAAAATATTTTGCCGTATTATTATTTCAGCAGTATTAGTACTTCCATTAACACCAGAATCAGTTCCGCGTGTAGCTCCTCCACCTGAATTTGAATTTCCGATAAATCTGCATCCCTCAATAATAATGTCTTCAGTAATCGGATTATAGGAGAAAAATGCATCAATACGAAGAAGGAAATCAGCTCCGAACCCTGTCGAGTCATTATCCTCAAGCGTGATGTTTCGAATCGTAACGTGGTCGATTCTAACAAGCACAAGCGCCGTACTCGAAGAACTTGTCAGGTCAATTCGCAGTATGACATTCTCAACATTACCACCGGCATTTTGATCCGGTTGAAATGTTATGCGATTATCTGCAGAAAGACCGGCAACTGCACTATCAAGAATCATAACTGAACTTACTCCACCATCACGCATATAAATTCCCGGACGAATGTTCATAAAAACCGGACCGGAAACACCTCTTGCATTAAGTGCATCAGCAGCATTTTGCAGTGTGAGAAAATCTGGTGAAGAACCACCAACAGTGTAATTACCGTTTAACGGTTGGGCATTAAGTACGCAAATTGGTATGAGGAAGAAAAGAAGAAATAAATATTTCTTAACTCTCCATTTGAAATTTAAACTGTATTTCATTGCTTAGCCTCCTTGTTTATAGTCAAATTTTTTAATTGAAAAAGGTTCAACAGAGTCAAGAGCAGAGTTAATTATCATCCGCTCTGAATTTCTCTTCAATGTTTTCATAAATACTTCCTTGTTTTGGATTAGATACCCGGTTACTTATTAAATTATTATCAAGTGATTTATTTCAGATTTTATTGTCTGATTTTTATATACGGCTTTTCGTAACAATTGACACCTCTCGAATAATTTAATTGAAATAACTCCGGATAATTTATTTTTTAAGGAATCTGTTTTCAATCACGCAATTGCGTGATTTTTAAAGATAGAGGCTTGAATATTTTAAAGAAGCTTTTCTCTTATTGCTTTGGAAATTGCACTGCTGCGGGAATGAACTTCCAGCTTTGCGTAGATGTTGCGGATATGTGAATCGACAGTATGATGGCTGAGAAATATTTTATCTGCAATTAATTTTTTACTTAAGCCCTCAACCAACAGACTTAAGATTTCTTTTTCTCTTTCAGAAAGACCATAACCATCAGATTTTATATTATGGTCACGGAACATATTAAGCACTTTCTTAGCGATGTGAGAATTCATTGGTGCGCCGCCGTTCATAACTTCACTGATAGAAGATACAATTTTATCTGATGACAGATCTTTCAGCAGATAGCCGGAAGCACCAGCACAAATTGCATTAAATACATTCTCATCATCATCGTGAATAGTTATGATAATTATTTTTGATGATGGAGACAATTTTCTAAGCTCAGGTATTACTTCAATGCCATTCATTCCCGGAAGACCAATATCAAGCAGAATTATATCGGGAACTAACTCTTCCTTTTCAATAAAATCAAGAGCGGCTTCACCAGAACCAAACGAATGCCTGCAGCTGATCTGACCGCTCTTGTTGATAGCCTCCTTAAGCGAATCTCTTAACAGCTCATTATCTTCAATAATAATTACATCGGTTAATGATTTCATTTTATAATTTCTGTATTAATTGTGGTTTGAAAATAATGATTGTTTAAAACGTGTTCAATCACGCAAATGCGTGATATTAGTTATTAATTCAAGCAGCGAACCTATGCCCTGATTACTTTCAATTTTCAATTGTGCATTTATTTCTTTTGCCCGCGATTTTATGTTTTTCAATCCATTACCTGAGCTAATCAGCTCAGTATTAAATCCTTTACCATCATCTTTCATTGAGAGTAAAATAGAATTGCTTTCAATATGGAATTTAATTTCCACACTTTTAGCATCAGCATGTTTTATGATATTGTTCAGAGCTTCTCTGTAGATGAAGAAAATATTTCTTTTTGTTTCGGGTAAAAGATTGATTTCAACCACTTCCTGCGGATAATCAAATTTTAAATTAAATTTTCCAAGAGTATTGTCAGCAACTTCTTTCATTTTAGCAATTAGCTCTTTCAAACTATCGGAAGAAGGATTCGTCAGCCAGACAATATCCCGAATTGATTGAGTTGATCCTTTTGCTACTTTGTGAATACGTTTTATTTTTTCCGAAACTTCCTGATTTATCTTTTCATCAATCTGGATAAGCTCGCTCATCAAGGAGATGCTGCTAAGGTTACTGCCGATTTCATCGTGAAGGTCTTGTGCAATTCTGTTCCTGATTTTTTGATTTTCTAATTCCTTTTCCTGCTCAATATTTTTTGCTTTTAATTCCGCTTCACGTAATCTCGCCTCCTCGCGCTCTCTTCTTAATCTGTCTTCCTCCTTCTTTTCTCTTCTTTTAATTTCTGTAGATCTTATGAAAGTCATAGTACCAAGAAATACGATCGTATAAATTGAATATGCCCACCAGGTTTTCCAGAAAGGTGGATTGATCGTAATAAAAATTTCAGCTACTTGATTACTCCAGACACCATCACTGTTGGTTGCTTTTACCTTAAAAACATATTCACCAGGGTCCAGATTGGTATATGTAACAAATCTCCGCTTGCCACTGTAAATCCAATCCCTGTCAAATCCTTCCATAAAATATGCATACTTATTTTCATCAGGTGCATTGTAATCAAGAGAAGCAAACTGAAAGGATAAATCATTTTGATAATATGAAAGATCAACCGATTCATTATTTAATTCATTCACCACAATTTCAGGGCTGGTATTATTCTCTACAGGCTGATTAAGTATTTCGAAATCAGTTATAATTACCGGAGGATAATAATCTGATTTCGTGATTCTATTCGGGTTGAAAATATTGAGCCCTGCTGTACAGCCCAAAAGTATAATTTCATCAGATAATTTAATTGCTGCACCCGAATTAAAAGAGCTGCCGCTCAAACCATCTGCAGTAGTGTAATTTATAAATTGTTCTTTTCTAATATCAAAAAACGAAACAGCTGAGCTTGTTCCAATCCATAAGTTTCCGTTTTTATCTTCAAGAATACTTTCAACTGAGTTATCATGTAATCCATCTTCTACTGTGTAATATTTAATCTTTACATTCAGCTCAGAACCATTTCTGCTGCCTGAGTCATTAGTTACTTCAAATTTATTCAAACCATTTGCTGTTCCTATCCATAAAATCGAATGATCTTTTTTCTTATTACCTTCAACTGATTCATAAATTGTGAAGATGTTGTTGCTGCTAAGATTCTGTTTACTGCCTTCATCAGCACTCCAGTTGTAAAAATTCTTTTTATCTTCACCTTGATATAAATCCAAACCGCCTCCATTTGTCCCAATCCATATTCTTCCAAATTTATCTTTAAACGTAACCCAAACATCATTATAACTTAAACTTGATGAATTATTTTGTTCATTCCGCCAATGATCAACCTTTGAAGTCTGAGGATTCAGCCTTGATAATCCGGCTCCCCAAAATCCCAACCATATCATTCCATCATTATCTTCAAGAACTGTTTTAACATAGCCAAAAGCAGAAATATTAAAATTCGGATTATTGACTTTCCAGGATTTGATTCGGTTAGTATTAAGATTTAATTCTTTTAAACCTTGTCCGTAAGTGCCAATCCATAGTTTGTCATTATTACTATTATACAAACACCAAACATTTAATGCACTCAGCTCAGCGCTCTTAATTATTGATGATTTTGAATTACTTGTTTGTACGCCAATTAGCCCGACATCTGTTCCAAACCAGATTGATTTATCTTTTGTTTGTGCAATTGCTCTTATATTATTCTCTGATAATTGAGAAACTATTTTTAAAAAATGTTCTGCTGAAATAAGATTATTAAACTTAGAGCGTTTGGGACAATAAAAATTTACAGCATTATCAGTAGCTATCCATATAACACCAGATCTATCAATAAGTAAATCATGAATCTGATTGCTTAGTAACTCCCGCTTCCCCTCATTATTATAAGTGATTCTTTCTGAGTAATCATTTGTTAAATTTATTCTGATAATACCGCCATACGTGCCAACCCATAAAATCTTTTCTCCATAAGCAGCTCCTTCAACAATTGCACTTACACTGTAGCCATATTGCAGATCAAAATTCTGAGGCAGAGGTATCTGAAGAAATATTTCGTCTTCTGTATTAAATTTTATTAAACCGTTTAAAGTGCCAATCCAGATAGTATTGTCATAAAAATCTGATTCGGTAAGATGCCAAACAGAGGTATTGATATGATCAGTAAATCTTTTGAAAGGATTGTCTGGCTGATCAGGAATAAATTTATTTAATCCCTTGTAAGTAGCAATCCAGATATTGAATTTTTTATCTTCAATAATCGAGGTTATATAATTTTCGGAAAGGGATTTAGGATTACCGGGAATATTCTGCCAATGCTCAAATTTATTTTCAGAAGGATTAAATCTATAGACTCCGTTTTTATAAGTCCCGATCCAGATCAAATTTTTACTATCCACATAAAGACATGTTATACTTATTTCTTCTGCATCATTGGAATCAATAGTCCAGTTTTCAAATTTATCAGTCTCAGGATTGTATTTGTTTAATCCGCCGGTTTTTGTTCCAATCCACAAATTTCCCGCATGATCTTCCGCCATTGCCCAGATAATATTTTCTGAAATTGAAAATCTGTCAGCAGGATTATTACGGTAAACTTTAACTTCATATCCATCGAATCTGTTTAATCCGTCATCGGTACCAAACCAGATAAAACCTGTATGATCTTGTATCAGACAATTTATAAAGTTGTTCGATAAACCGTTCATTGCAGTAAACGAACTGAACTTCATTTCCTGTGCAAAGACATCCCTGCAAAAAGAAACGCATAGTAAAACTGATAACAAAAGTTTACAAATTTTCATCTTCATTATAATTGAATCAGATTAGCTCCTGAATAAAATATATATCTCCGATTAAAAAAGAAAAGATACTTTAAAAAATTAATTTCAAAGAAAGCTTAAAAATGAACAGAATTCCTATTCACGGAAAAAACCGTTAAAAGTATTTACAAATTAAGGTATGATTTTAGTTTATTGCCCGTAGAACAATAATACCTGTATGCTTTTTAATTTTCTGTAAGTAATCGTGTAAAGTTTCAGGAGTAATCTGAACTTTAGCACCAACTAAAGGAGCATGCAAAAAATGAATTTTACCATCATCCATTTTAACTGCAATACCAACATGGTTAATATCCAATCCTTTTACAGAAGAGGTGATAGCAATTAAGTCGCCTGTCTTAATTTTATTTTCTACAGATTCAACTTTTGTTTTTGGGATGTAATAATAATTTCTTTTATTTATATCTATTTCCTGTTTACGTATAACTGGTATAAAATCAGGGTTCTCTTCCAGTTGTTTATAGTATTCAGGATTCTCTGTCATAAAACTCAGATCAAACTTTATCTGTTTACCGCCGATTTCTTTTGTTACATCTTTTACAATGTTTTTTTGTTGATTATTAAAAATCCAATCTGAAAAGTAATGTAAACGGGAAGGATATTTATCAATTTTTCCATCCCGGTATCTGACAAAAGTTAATTCGTTCTGATAATCCTGCAGTTTGGTTTTACCCTTTTCAATACAGCGTGCAAGCGTTAATGTAGTTTCTAAAAAAGTAGTGCAGTCAAGTTCTGAAAAATTAATTACCAGTTGTTCATCGCCATCTTTTTCAAGAGTATGGGCAACATATTCTGTTCCTATAAAACTTTTACCGATTTCTGCTATTATTTCATTAATTGGTTTTTTGCCAAGTTCATTTTCATCAGCAAGAGAAATTTTACTGTTAAATATTTTTATATCGTTTTCAGAAAATACCTGGGACTGGATATCCGATGAAATAAAAATAAAAGAAATCAAAATCAAAAATATTTTCATTATATTTTTCAGCATAAGCTATATAATATCTTCCTCAAAATTTGATGCGGCTGCTTGTGAATACTCCTCAAATTGCCTTGCATGTGCAAGATTTTCAAACCGTGCATATTCTTTAATGAATGCGAGTTTTATAGTTCCTGTTGGACCGTTACGCTGCTTGCCGATAATGATTTCAGCAACACCTTCATTTGATTCTCCGTTCTCATCTTTTTCAATTCCATAATATTCAGGACGATTTAAAAATATTACAACATCAGCATCCTGTTCAATGGAGCCTGATTCACGAAGATCAGAAAGCTGCGGGCGTTTATCAGATCTTGTTTCAACAGCGCGGTTTAGCTGAGCAAGTGCAATAACTGGAATGTTCAATTCTTTTGCAAGTGCTTTTAACGATCTTGATATATGTGAGATTTCTCTTTCCCGGCTTTCAGCTCTTGGAGGACCTTGCATTAATTGCAGATAGTCTATAATAATCATTCCAATACTTTTTTCTGCTTTTAATCTTCTGGCCTTTGCACGGATTTCCAGCACCGTTTGTGAAGGTGAATCATCAACATATAAAGGTGCTTCAATTAGTTTGTGTGCATTCTTACTAAGTTTAACACCTTCTTCACTAGGCAATTTTCCGGTTCTTACAAGATGAGCATTTAATCTCCCTTCAGCACAAAGCATACGGATTACTAATTGCATTGTGGACATCTCAAGACTAAAAATACCAATCGGTATTTTGTGATCAATTGCTGCATTGCGTGCTAAAGTCAGCGCAAATGCAGTTTTACCCATTGATGGTCTTGCGGCTACAATTACAAGATCAGATTTCTGAAAACCGCCAAGAATTTCATCAAGTTCATAAAAGCCAGTTGGAACTGAAAACTTTCTTTCTTTTTGAGAGTGAATTGCTTCAATATATTCAAGAGCTTCTTTTACAGCTTTATCCATAGATCGAAAAGATCTTTTAAGATGAGTTTCAGTTATCTCAAATATTTTCTGTTCAGCTTCATCAAGAATTTCAAATGCATCAAGATTTGCCTCATAAGCATTTTGCGCTATTTGATGTGATGATGAGATTAAGCCCCGTAAGATTTGTTTCTCAATCAAAAGTTTGCAATGAAATTCAACATTAGCTGCTGATGTTATATCCTGAGAAAGTTTGCTTAGATAGACAGCTCCGCCAATTTCTTCAACCTGATTGCGTTTTTTTAACTCTTCGTAAACCGTAACAGTATCAATCGGCTCACTAGAATCGAACAAAGATTTCATCGCTTCAAAAATCAGCTGATGCTGGTGAGAATAAAAACTATCTTGAGTTAAAAATTCAATTACTTTTGGAACAGCTTCTTTTTCAATAAGCATGGCACCAAGAACAGCAGCTTCGATTTCGGGTGCTGATGGTGGTTTTACTGCATTTTGTGTAAATGAAGAACTATTTATTGTTTTAGTATTTGCTTTTGTTTTTGCCATTTTTTAATCACTATCCCAAATATTTATCGGGGATGTAAAAGTAACTTTCTTACAGATTATTTACAAGGTTGGATTTAAAGAGTTATTAACTTCAACGGCTGTCATTTTGTTGAGAGAGATTGCGTTGAGTCTATAAGATAATGGCTGAGTGCTTGTTAAAATACACAATTTAATGTTTGCTTACTTTACTTTTATTATTTCTCATTTTTTCTTGATGCTCTATTGAAAAATTAAATTTTTCAACAATTTTTTATAAGCACCAGTTTATCTATCAATTCTGTTTTTGATAATCTTTGCTGATTCAGAAATTGGTAAGAACTGAACAGCTTTTTCTAATTCGGGTAAGATTCAAAGAACTTATTTTACAATCCATAAAATGGATTGAACAATATTTCTATATCCTCTTGACTTTCTACTTATTAAAGAGGTTATATGCGCTTATTAGTTTTTATTAACCACCAATACTACCGAACTTAAAATTAAGAGGAATTGGTAAAACCGTTTCTAATCCAAAATCGGTATAAAAATAATTTTAGTAATCATTGTTGCTTTAATGAACGCACCATATCCAATGAACGCGGATGCTCTGAACGAAATAGGACTGCTTTGCTGATTTAGATGTAGATTAATTCCAATACCACCACCAGTAAATAATTGTAATTTTCTAAACTCTATTGGTTTTGATAAAACCCCAAATTGAGTTTCAAAATAATAATACGGTTACACTCTATTGTTTGAACTGGAAGCTCTCCCAATTGTAATATTATAAAACTTTCCATTTTCTAAATAACCCACGCTAAATTTTGGACTAAAAATAAAATTGCTGTTTAAGTCCCACGAAATACCCATCCCGGGACTCAAATAAACAGATCCATCTTGTGAATAAAATTCTGTAGAAGAAAGTATAAAAACTGTAGTTATTAATAGAACTGTTTTCATAATTATTTAAGCATATAACGACGTTGCTGATAAGCAGCCTCCGAGAACAGCAATGCAGATTAAAATGATAAAGCCAAAGACCTGCCTGCCGGCAGGCAGGTTTAGCAAACTGCATTATCTTTCTTTGCAGCAGAGTTTAAAAGTTAATAAAATAAATAAGAACACTTAGAACAACAAACTTGTAACGGAGTAACCAACCCAAATATTTTATAAAACCCGAATGCTAAAAGGTGGCTGGGTTGAGGCGCTGGTTAGGTGTTATTACTTTTACATTTCATACTTATTTCTTGGTTCAAATCTAAGTGTATCATTTTTGAATATCAGAAATCTTGAATCATATAAGAAATTTTTGTAGTAAAACAATAGTGAATCATCTTTAACAATTGCTAATTCTTTGCCAGTGTAGTCGAAAAGATTTAATAAATATTTCCAAAGAAATAAATCATTTTTATCAATTATGGATTTAGTTAGTTCTGCTGTTGTATCGGAGTTGAATATTAAAGTCTCATTAATCAAGCCAGGATTGCTAAAAACACTTCTAAATCTAGTGTCTGTACGTCTACTCCAAGAAACCTTTTTATAGTCTTTATCCATTTGAGTTATGGGTTCATAAATAAATGGATCATTTACAAGTTTTAGGTAAATATGTTCGTTAGCGTAGTGATTTGCAAAGAAACCAAAAAATAGTGTAAAGAATAAAACGCTAGCTATTACTGAAGGTTTATTATTTGCCTTAATAATTCTGAGCTTATAAATAATTAAAAAGATTAATCGAATAATTAAAAAGAAAAAATATGGAATAAAAAAAATGAGAAATCGACTTAAGTAGTTCCAAAAACCTTGTTCATATTTTTTCTTTGGTAAGAATGGAAAATTAAAATATTGAGAAAAAACAAAAGCAAAAATTAATCCAAAGAAAAACCAGAGTATAAAGTATTTTAATTCTCTTGTCATCATAACATATAACGACGTTGTTTTTAACCCGCCTCAAAGAACAGCAATGCAGATTAAAATGATAAAGCCAAAGACCTGCCTGCCGGCAGGCAGGTTTAGCAAACTGCACTTATATTTCTTTGCAAGTGCAGTTTGCAACAATGTTATTTAATAGAACAACCTTGAACAAAAAACTTTTCACATAACTAACTCGAAAATCTCATAACTGCCGAGTGCGAACTCGCAGACAGCTTCAACCTTTTGTTAGCTGCTTTTTAGAACTAAAGATTGTAATCCTAAATGTTTTTCTAAAGCGAAGAAATCTTTATCATTGTGCAATAGTTGTAGTTCATTCTCAATACAAAATGTAGCTATTACTACATCAATTGTTTTTCGGACTGTTACTCCTTTTTTTCTTAACACTCTATAATTATTAGCAGATTTTATTGCTATTTCTTCTCCACAAATATTCAAACAAGGGAATGATTTAAGTACACCTTTAGCAATATTATAATCATTATCATTTCGAAATCCCTGCAATACTTCGACTAAAACATAATCACCTATTACCACAATCTCTTTTCCTAATATCTCATCAAGCTTTTCGACTTGCCAATTCTTTTTCCCATTAAAGTAGTCTATTAATACCGAAGAATCGACAAATATCATTTATCTTTTCTCATTTCATTCAGGTTGCCTTCCCATTTTAATTTTCCTCTCAATAGCTTGAGCTTTTTTTGATTCTTTACTTTTACTAATAGTTGTAAAGCTTCTTCAACAACTTCTTTTTTGGTAGTCAATCCAGAAGTCTTAAGAGCAATCGACATAAGTTTATCGTCAATTACAATATTTGTTCTCATTTTTTCATTCCTCTTATGTTGTGTATAATTTAGAGCTAATATACACACAATTTATCTTTATTGCATACCTACATACTTAGCGGCTAACGGCGTTGCCGATAACATCAATGCAAATTAAAAAGACAAAGCTAATGTTTTAGTAAACTGCACTTATCTTTCTTTGCAAGAGCAGTTTGCAACAATGTTAATTAATAGAACTACCTTGAACAACAAACTTAAAACGGAACAACCAACCCCATAATCTGAAAACTGCCGAATGCGAAAAGGCGGTCGGGTTGAGTCCACAATGATGGCGTTGCCATCAAGTTTTTATTTAATGAACTTTCGGGTGCACTTAACAAGTAAATGTGACAGACCAGCGCATTGGTGCTTTCCATTGCCCGTGCTTGAGTCTTGTTCCGAAGCTCGTGTAGTTTTTATTGGTGGTAGAAATAGGTTTCTTTCTATTTCTAACCCCGCTTAGCAGCTTACTCTATTTACACCTTCGGACTTGTTAAGACTTTTTATAATTCATTAAAAGGAGTTAACCCGATGGCAAAGCCAAAGAACAAACTTTCTGTTGTTAACAACAATACTGCCGGTATTGATATCGGCTCCAGAAAAATCTTTATAGCAATTGCTGATAAACCCGTTATCTCATTCGGTACTTTTACCAATGATTTTCTCGATGCTGTAACTTACCTAAAAGAAAACAATATTTCATCCGTTGCTATGGAAGCCACGGGTGTTTACTGGGTTTCTCTTTATGACATACTCGATCAATCCGGCTTAACAAACAAAAAGAAAAGATTTAAGCGACATACTTCCGCTGGGCAGGTCTTTCGTCTTGCCGCTCAAGCTATTGCTCAAAGTAAACATCTTGCTCTTACTTCTTTTTATCACAGGATTAAAGCACGGAAAGGTTCTCTTACTGCTATTAAAGCCACTGCAAGAAAAATTGCCGTTATCTTTTATAATGTTATGACCAAAGGGATAGAGTTTGTTGAACAAGGCATCAAACAATACGAACAAAAAATCAAAGAACGACAGTTAAAGTATTTACATAAACAAGCTAAACGTTTCGGACTCACTCTTACTCCTCAACTACAAGAATGTGTTCATTAGCATTGGCTTGTTAGTTGGCGTTACATAAATTTTAAAATAATTACAAAAGCCAAAACGATAATTTGTAATACAATTACAGTAATGAGCAATGTAGTATTTTTTGAAGAAATCTCTTTATTTTCTCTTAATTGTTCTAAAATGGATTTTAGGTTGACCTCAAGTTTTGCCTTCTCAATTTGATCAAAAATACTTTTCCCGCGAGCAATTAATTGTAAAGAATTATTGTTTGCATTGTCAGCAATTTTAGCTGTCTCATTTGATATTTTCTCAAGTTTATCTATCTGTTCATTTGCGGTTCTAATCTTAGATAGCTCATTTAAAAGATTACTTATAGTTTCCTCTACTTTCAAAAAATCATCTGGCATTTTATTTACCTATATAATGTTTGTTATAATTTATCGTGTTTTTTAAGAGAATGGATAATAATATCATTTTGCTATGCTTTGGTAATGAAGGATAAATTAGGCGGGCAATTTTTCTTGATGAGATTAAATCAAGCAACAACTTGCCAAACTCAACATTTATCTGTCCAATTTTTCTTTGATAGATATCAATAATATTGGCAATTATATTCTCTTGAATTTCAAAATCATATTGTTGTCGAATAAAATTAATTCCGGTTCTAAAGTCTTGATTTACAAGTTCAATTTCGTGATTGGGTATTGATAATCTGGCAAATGCACTAAGAATATATAAACCAGAATATTCAGGATAACTTTCCATTGTTCTGCGACAGCCGCCTAGTAGTTGTCTTGCTAAGTCAATGTCTGTTACTTGTTCGAGAACCTCCCACCATTTTGTATGGTCATCAGACTGAACAATTTCTAAAAGAAGATCTGTGAAAATTGATTTTTCCAAATAAGTTAATAATTGCTCACGTATATAATTATTTCTATTATTTGGTGGCATTTGTGAGGAACTTCTTGAAACTTCTAAAATAGTTTTTAAAGCGGTTCTTCGTTTTTTCTCAATTTCATTGTAAGCAAAACGTACAATGTAGCCAAGACAACGTTCAAGCATATTTGCTCCATTTGCGTTAAATATTTGTGTCTCCGCTGTACGAATATAATCGGGAGTTTTATAACGACTTAAATAAGTTTTTAAATTTGTCAAACATTCTTCATCCGATAATCGATTTAAAGTAACACTGTATTGGTTTGCATTCCAATCGATGGTATAATCTGAAATAATTCCAAGAATTGAAAGTCGATAAATCGATTTGTCTAAGTTATCATTTCGTGGAATTATTATTTGATGTGTTTGTCCAAGTTGCAAATTATTGTAAACTGGGTAAATGCTATTTGTTAGCAAGTTGTGAAGATTATTAATTTCGATATCAACCCCTTGAAAAGCATTCATATGAAAAAATAACATTCTATGAATATCGCCTTCTTGTCCAAATTGGGGCCATTGACCTTGTTGTTTTAGAATTCTCAAATCTTGTGCTGAAAGATTAATGTCTAAAAACTGATCTGCAATTGTAGAATTATCGTCAGAAAAAATTATTATACAATAAGAATTATTCCTATCCCTTCCGGCTCTACCAGCTTCTTGATAAAAAGCTTCTAGTGAAGCAGGGATTCCAAAATGTACAGTATATCTAACATTTGGTTTATCAATACCCATTCCGAATGCTTTTGTAGAAACTAAGACAGAAAATTCATTATTCTTAAAATCATTCTGAATTCTTCTTTTTTCTTTATTCCACTCTATTTCGCGTTGAACACGATGCAAATTCGGTTGAAAATATTTTGGTACTGAACCACTAAAAAATCCAACTTGTATATTTAACCTATTTTGTAAATCGTCTCGTACTTGTGAACCGAACACATTGTTTGTCCAAGGGACAAAGACCAAACCAGATTTGGTGTTATTTCGATTCGGTTGAAATAATTCATTTTCATTAGTATTAAGGACTTGCGGAATCGTATTCTGTAACAATCCTAATAAAATGTCTTTTTTGTTTGTGCTTGGTGTAGAATAAATATCGAATTGTAATTCATCTCTGTTAAATGTAGATGGATATATTTTAGCTTCTTCTTCGTCTATTCCAATTTCTCTTTGAACGTCAGTTAAGACAGAATAAGAAGCTGTTCCAGTTAAAGCTAATACAGTAGGTACATAGTTTTGGTATTTGCAATATATTTTTGCGGTCTTAGCTAAATTTAAATAGGACGTTCTGAAATCGTGACCCCACTCTGATACACAATGTGCCTCATCAATTACAAGATAAGGTATAGAAAAAGAAACAGTCATCTGAATTAAGGAATTTCTAAAGTTGTTATCTTGAAATCTTTCGGGTGCAATAAATACTAAATGATATTTCCCATTCGACATTTCATTAACAACTTGCACTCTTTCTTCACTCGTTAATTCGCTATTGATAAAGCTAATATTATCAATAAGGTAATTGTTCATATTATCAGCTTGATCAAACATTAATGATCTTAGGGGATCAACGACTAATGATACGCCAGGCTGTAAAAGTGCAGAAAGTTGGTAAGTTAGAGATTTACCAGCACCAGTAGGCAACAATCCAATAACTGGTTTTAATGCCAGAGAACGTTTAAGGATTTCAATCTGACCTTCCCAATAGTCTTCTTTTCTGAAAATACTTTGCAGTAAAAATAAAAGATTCTTTTCCTTGCTTTCATTTATCTCATAAGGAAAAGGAGTTATAGAATTCACTTTAAAATTATTATCAAAATAGAATCTAGATGTAACGACAAACGCTAAGCAATTAACTTTCTCACGGATTTTTTGTTTTTCTTGAATTGCCCATTTCTTTTTTAATGAGATATAAAACAATATCTCATTGTTACTGTTGGAATTGAAGTCTTCAAGTGATTTTGCAGTTCTATATTGAATTTCTGGTAAAGGTATATTATAAAGTGAACAAAAATTAGACAACCATACTTTTGAATCCTCAACTGCAAATTTTGCGTATGACACATCATCTTCAATGAAACAGAAATTCCAACATTCTTGATTAAAATTTAAGTAGCCTTTTTTTAAAGCCCATAATAACACTTTTTGGAATCTTGCTACAAGTAACGGAATTTGGATTAACTGATCTGAAAGAGATGAAAAAGCAATTGATTGATCTTGATTTAATCGACCCAAATATTCACTATCAAATACTATTTGTTTCAGCGCATTAAGATTTTGATCATTCAAGCCCTCATTAATTTCCAATGCAGTAATTTCAATAACTTTCCATCCATTGTTTCGTAATGAATTCCTTCTCTGATTGTCAAGATTCATTTGAACTTGATCTTGGAAATGTTGTAAGCCATCAATTTCAATAACAACTTTGATATCTACGGTCTCAATTGCAAAATCAACTCTTTGACCAAAATAATTTTGAGCTTCATTAGCCGGAAGCATAGTTTCAATTTTTCTTTGTGGTTCAAAAAGTTGCGAACTATTCAGTCCGATAATATTGGGTAGTATTTGGCAATAAAATTTTTTCTCTTCTTGGCTGACAGTAATATTATTTTCAGAATTATACTTCTTTTCAATTTCTTCAAATACTTTATTGGGATCAAACATTTGATCGGATAATATTAACGAGCCAGTAATGGATTTTATCCATTCAGCTTTATCCCGATTGTTAGAGATGCTATCATTAAACTTTATTGCTCCTTGAACGGTCGATTCTTGAATATCAAAATCATTTCTAATAATTCTTGATAAATCTCTTTCTAAATTAGTTGAACAAAAGGTTGGGAATCCTCTACTTAGCAAATTTTCTAAAACATAGACTAATTGTCTTTCCTTTTGCGATAGATTATTTGTTGGAGAATATGAAGATATTGTTTCTAATTCGAATGCAGATAAGGAACGAAATATATCTTTGTTTTTATAGTGGCTATAATTATCCATTTCTGGCAGTAAATCTTTTATATAGCTTGTTATATAGCCACATTCTAATTTTTCAATCATAAAAATACTATCCTATTTTACAAAGCCAACTAACGGCGTTGCCGATAACCCGCCGCCCATAACAGCAATGCAGATTAAAACGACAAAGCCAAAGACCTGCCTGCCGGCAGGCAGGTTTAGCAAACTGCACTTATCTTTCTTTGCAAGTGCAGTTTGCAACAATGTTAATTAATAGAACAACTTTGAACAACAAACTTAAAACGTAACAACCAACCCATAAATTTTATAAAACCCGAATGCGAAAAGGCAGTCGGGTTGATTGGCTTGTTAGGTAACATTTTAAAACAAATTTGGCAAAGGTTTATAAAACATACTTGATGCTTGACCAAAAAAGTTAAGCAATGATTGATACGAACCATAATCTACACCACCCATTACCATTCCAGTAAGTTGCATAAAAGCAGATTCTTGATCAGTGCCAAGATAACCTAATGCAGACCAGGCATAAATAAGTTCAATACCACAAGTATAAAAATAGTATGCTAATTCAATTTCTTGCACTTCTTTATTATCACCGGTTTGAGCTTTCAATACACGATTGCGAGTAGAAGCCCAATTAAAACCAGCAATTGAATCTATAGATTTGTATTTATTCTCAACAATTGGATGAATATCGCTTCTTGCTATAATATTGCTACGGTCTATTACATATTTATGAGCATCTTGGAAATTATTAAAACTCTTCTTCCCGACATTGAAGAATGATTTCTTATAGGGGCTTTGAATTTCATTCCACATTTTTTCAACAACTAACATTTCATAAAGTAAATTAAAGGCAACTTTGTATGGGTATTCTTGTTTAGAATATCTATCACGCCAAGTAAAAAGTTTTTTTATTTTTATTCCGCTGAGTGTTTCTGAATATCTTTGTTCCATTTTGTCTCCAGATTTTTATGATGGTATCGGTTGGAAAAATGAAGGTCTATGAATAGGGTTTCCAAGCATTTTATTAAAAATCTCTGTCTCCTTTACGATTGCACCAAGTCTTTCTTTATCCATAATACTATTAACTAGGATAAATACATTTTCATTTTTTACAACTTCATAAGCACAATCATAAGAACAATAATTTACTTTTTTTGCTTTGTCATTAGCTGTTTCGTAGCCATACCAATCACCGTTTTGTTGCTTTTGGGAAAGACCGCTTAAAACAAGTTTGTACTTCATCAGATTAATATTTGGGCGTTGATTAAAATTACCATTTATCTTTGTAGTGCTTATAACTGGGATTTTAGTCCAGTTTCTACCATTGCTCTTATATTGTTGATTGCAATACTCACATTTACGATTCTCTCCACCAATTCGGTTAGAAGGAATCGCTATAGGATTAAATACATTCATTTGCTTGAAATTATAAAGCGGATGTTGACCACGAACGAAAACAGATGAATATTCTTGCAAAAATTTATCTTCACAACTTTCGGAGCAAAGGAGATGTTCTGTTGCATTTTCTGCATAAGCAAAAAGATTTGGTTCAACTTCAAAGGTATATTCTAGGCGTTGACCGTTTGATAAAATTGCGATTTGGTTATTTCTATCTACTTTAGAGATCTGAAAGTTTGTCGCATCAATAGAATAAATTATAGAAAATATTACCGAGTAGTATGGTGAAATAACTGAATCACCACAGCGCTCACAATATTTTTTTACTTCTTTGCTTTTATTAAAACCAAACATAAGAAAAGCCCTTCCTTTATGTTTATATAATTTTCTTAATTCATAGCTGCAATTTTTTGAGCAAGAATATCTCTTTCAACATTTTGATTAATACTATCTACAACAATTTTAACTAACTTATCAACAATTGAAGGAGGATAGCCTAAACTTGGGGCTAATGTTTTACATAAATCCATTTCGCTTTCTCTAATCTTTTCATCTATCATCATCATAAAGACTAAATCAAGGAGCTGATAAGCCCTATCTTGATTATTTGTTGGGGGAGTAAATTTAACTTTATGGGGGTTTTTTAGTAAATCTTGAAATTCATTTGGAGAAAGCCCCCAACGAGAAGCAATGTCAAATAACAAATCTTGTTCACGCTTGTCTATGTGTCCATCAGATATAGCCAATGTCATTAAATTAATGATATGACTTTTTCGAATTTTTGTTTTTTCACTATCGAACCAACTCATAATTATACTCCATTTTTTTTATTAAAATTTGCCATAAAAGTTAGTGATGTCAAAAAATATTTTCTTAGAGATTCCGTTTGAAAGTTTAATTTCCATTATATCATAGCTTCTTGAATTTTTATCATATTGCATTTGTTGTTCCAATTCCCAATCACGTCCCTTTGCCCCAAATTTCGATTGGATAAATTCATATTCAGCAGGAATTCCAACTAAAGAACTTGAAGCGTTAATTATTACTGCGTTTTGTTCTGTAGAACCATCGCCACCACCGAACATTTTTGAGTTTAGAGATACTGAATTTTTCTTTTTGAAGAAATCTAATATGCTCATATTATACCTTTCTAATTTTGTTGCCTAACTATTAATTAACCCGCCGATTACAACATTTGTTTGGAATGATATCTACCGGCAAATTGTTTATTTATTTTGTAAAAACTCATTTCTATGCTTGCTATAAACCTAATCTAAATTAAGTTATCTATCGGACTTTTTACACCCATTACTGTTTTCAATGTTCTTGCATAATCCATTGCAATATCAATTAATTGTAAACTTAGAACAATTACAATTGATAATCAATCGTTAATTAGCAAGCATTCGCTTATCTACTCAGCCTTAGGCGGATAATTTTTATATTTGCACAACATCAAACAATACGAACGGAAAATCAAAGAACGACAGTTAAATTATTTACATAAACAAGCCAAACGCTTCGGACTCACTCTTACTCCTCAACTACAAGAATGAGTTCATTAGCAGGCGCTGGTTAGGCTGAACATATAAAAAAATTAAAGAGATATTCCTTTTTGCTCATTTATTAAAGGACCAAATGATCCTTCTTGTAAAAAGAAATCAATTAAATATTGATGTCCTTCCTCAATTTTAATATTAAATAGTATTGCATTATCAAATCCTATATAAGAAGCTTTAATATTATAAGTGCCAGGTAGTATTTTTGAAATTTTATAATTTCCATTAGAATCTGTTACAGTTCCGATCAAAGCTGAATCAATAATTATATTAGCATTAATAAGCGGTTCGTTAGTGTCTTTATAAACAACCCTTCCAAATATTACTGAGTAATCATCAAGATTTACATCAAGCTTACCAGAATAAAGTAAAACTGCTTCAGAATTATTTGCACAACTTGATAAAAATAATAAGCTTGATGTTATTATGAATAAATAAAATTTGATCATCTCTTAGAATGAAATTATTTCTTCAACCTAACGGCTTTGCCGATAACCCGCCGCCAAGAACAGCGATGCAGATTAAATAGGCTACACCAAAGATTTAGCAAACTGCACTTAACTTGCTTTCGCAAGTGCAGTTTGTAAGTTAATTAAATAAATAAGAACACTTAGAACAAAATCCTTAACAAAAAACAACACCTCAATAAATTGTTTAACAAAATTAGAGCGCTAACTAATACCTATCAGCGATTTCGCTCACTTGTTAATGCGTAGAGCCTGAAGCTTTTGATCAAAATATTATTTTTATGTAATAAGATTTTACAAGAACTGTATCTAATATTAACACCGGTTTCATCTTGTCTAAGCATCACCCATCATATAACAAGACCCCCACTCCGATATCACGCCAGTAAATGCTGGAGGGTTAACATAAGTGCGGAAGAAAACTAAACAATTTAGAACTCAAACTCAAGAAAAACTCTGATTATAATAATTCACTTTGGGCAAATAAAACTTACTTCAATAGACTTAAAACTTTATGTTCAGTTTTTTATAACAGGTGAAATCCTAAAGAAAATCCAATGCCCAAATATCCTGTCTTTTCTATGAATGATTTTGCACCTTTAAATAAAACTGCAATTTCATAGTCTGTTAAATTATATCTTAATTCAAATCCTGCTCTGGGAACAAAATGAGTTACAGTTTCATTGTAATCTTTTTGTTTTTGAACTGATGCCCCAACTAAAAAACTAAACCAAAAAACAGATCCCTTTACTGTGTGTTTTGCATAAATATTATAATTGGAAACAGCTTCACTTGAACCGCCGCCGCCTGCATCTAAACTGAGTATTTTAGAATATTCAAAACTAAATCTAACACCTAAATTATAATATTTATTTGCAGATGAATATAAATCAAAATCAGCAAGTCCGCCTATTTCATTTACTACAAGAAAAGATACAGCTTCTGCCTGCACTCCGGTAAATCTTGGATTGAATCTTAAATCATTATCATTATAATTTATTGAATCAGATTGAGGCTGTACAATTATTGGACAAAGTATTACCGTAAAAAAAAGTAATTTTAATTAATTGTCTCATCATAAAGTTTTCTGAATTTCTGAACATCAGCCCAGCAGTCTTTTTTCCAGTTAGGATTACGCAATAAAGCAGCGGGATGGAAAGTAACCATTACTTTAATTCCGTTATAATCAAAAATCTGTCCGCGCAAAGCAGTTAAACTTTCCTTTTTCCTCAACAGACCTTTTGCCGCAGTTAAACCCAAACATAAAATCAGTTTTGGTTTAATCAATTCAATCTGTTTATTTAAATATGGTATGCAGGCATCCATTTCATCAGGCAGCGGTGCGCGGTTATTCGGCGGACGGCATTTTACAATGTTGCCAATATAAACTTCTTCTCTGCTGAATTTGATCGCTTTAAGAATATCGGTTAAAAGCTGTCCGGCTCTTCCAACGAAAGGCAGTCCTTGTTTATCCTCTTCAGCACCGGGTCCTTCGCCAATCACCATTACTTTGGCATTTGGATTTCCAGAGCCAAAAACAAAATTTGTTCTCCCTTTATGCAAGTCGCACTTAGTACAATTACATATCATATTATTTAATTGTTCAAGCGACTCAGCGTCTTCCCAATCAGATTTAGCTTTGTCAAAAAGTTGAGCTGGGTTTTTAACAGGTTCTTTAACTACGGTAACTTTTTTTTCAGGCAGATTATATTCTTTGGGGTGTTGAGAAGGTTTGACAGTTTTATTTTCAATTACAGATTCATCAAACAGATCGTCACCAAAAATGTCCTGCTGATCTTTGAGTGCTTCGATTATTTTTTTCTTTGTTGAATCCATTAGAAATTGAATAATTTAAAAAAACTATAAAATGCTATTTGCTCTGATAAAAAAAGAAATGTCATCCTGCTGCTGCAAGATGACATATAATCCGGTTAAAACAGGGATTTATTTTTTATACTTAAATTTAATCTGACCATCAAGCAATTCATCAAGCGCCTGAAGATGGGGTTTTGGTCTCTTTTCATATTCAAGAGCCATCTTTAACTGAGCCGGGTTTGTTACATCTTCAGCTTCATCGTCGCTGCCTGTAACAGGTATTGTATTTAGAAGAGCATTAAACTCGATTTTATTTTCTGAGTTTATTTGTCTTGCTCTTCTAGCGGCAACAATAATAGCTTCGTAAACATTTTCTGCCCGCTCATCAATTTCTCTTAAATCAATTGGTGATAAGTTCATTATTATTACTCCTTACTTAATATTTTTTTAATTAAACTCTCAACGCTTTTATAAACTTTATTTAATTCATCATTAATGAAAATATAATCAAATTGTGTCTTGTAACTCAATTCCATTTTTGCCCTGTCAATTCTTTTTTGCAAATCTTCTTCACTCTCAGTTTTACGGTTTTTAAGCCGTTTAACCAATTCTTCAAAAGAAGGCGGATCAATATAAATTAAACAGCTGTTATCAGGATATATCTTTTTTAGTGACAAGGCACCTTTAACATCAACCTCAAAAAGTACTGATTTACCTGAAGCAATATTATTATCAACAAAGCTTTTTAAAGTACCGTAATAGTAATCATAAAATCTTTCCCATTCGATAAACTCGTTATTCTTAATTCTTCGTTCAAATTCCTTATCATCAACAAAAAAATAATCTACGCCATCAACTTCATTTTTCCTTTTAGGGCGTGTAGTAACTGAAACAGAAAATATAATCTCAGGAAAATTCTTTAACACCTGTCTTACAACCGAGGTCTTTCCGCCTCCGCTGGGTGATGAGATTGCAATTATCTTTCCTGTTTTCTCCAACTTTATTCAATATTTTGTATTTGTTCTCTGATTCGCTCTATCTCTTCTTTAATATAAACCGAACTGTGCGAAATTGATGTAGAAAGTGTTTTGGCTGAAATCGTATTTGCTTCCCGATTCATCTCCTGACATAGAAAATTTAACTTTCTCCCGGGATCATCATCTTTAGTAATACTTTCGAGAAAAAATTTAATGTGACTTCTCAGCCGCACACATTCTTCGGTGATATCTGCCCGTTCAGCAATCATTGCCAGTTCAGTCTCAAGTCTTTCGTTATTAATTTTTGCATTTTCATCAAGCAGGTTCTTTATTTTTTCTTTATACTTTTTAAAATGCTCACTTACCTCTGATTCAGCTTGTTCTTCAATTGAAGCAAGATATTTGCTGATTGATTTTATTCTTTTCTTCAAATCTTTTTCAAGTACACTGCCTTCAGCTTTTTTCATCTTTATAAGGGAATCAAGTGAAATATTTAATGAGCTTTTTACACTTTCAAATTCTTTTTCGGATATCTCTTCAAGTGGCGCAATTAATATTTCTTTGCTCGTCAGAATATGATCCAGCTTGATCTTATCAGATAATTTAGCTGTCTTTTTAATTTTTTTAATAAGTGCTAAATATTCTTTTAATTTTTCTTCATTGAAAGAAACAGTTTCATTCTCAAAACCGTTTTTCTTAATCTGAATATTAAGATTGAGCTTACCTCTTTTAATTTTAGATTTTACTAATTCCCTGATTTCATATTCTTTTGTTGCCAGAACTGGCGGATATTTAATAAAAACTTCAAGGTATCTGCTGTTTATACTTTTAACTTCGGTATCAACACTCCACTTACTATTTGAAGCAGTGCCTTTACCGTAACCGGTCATACTTAAAATCATAATAATCTTTAATAAAAGGGGTTGAAAGATAGCGATTTACTGAATCCTATAAAAGAATTGATTTTCTAAAAAATTCACAAAAATGCTTAAAATGCTTCACCTATGCCAAACTGGATTGATAAATTATCCCATAGATTTTTTTTAAATATCATTCTTCTATCCGATGGATCAAAAAACTTAGTTCCAAAATCTAATCTGAAAGGTGCAATCGGAGTATATACTCTGATTCCAAGTCCGATAGCTAAAGCAATATCATTAATCTGAATTTCTTTCCAGCCGTTCCAGGTATTACCATAATCAGCAAAAACAGCATATCCAAAAAAATCATTAAGTTTTTTTCTAAACTCAACCGAACCTTCAAACCAAGTAGTGCCTCCGCGAAAATCCTGAGTATTAGTTGTATATCCGGCATAGTTTATTTTGTTAGTTGGAATCAATTCCCGGGCTTTCCATCCTCTAATTGAATTGCTTCCGCCGGCATAAAAAGTTTTATTTGGCGGGATTAATTCTTCTGATGAAAAATCTTCATTATGTGAAGAAGTAAAAGGTTGTGCATAACCAATTCTTATTTTACCGGCAAGCACTGTCATCTTATCGTTTGATATTGAAAGATATGATGAAAACCCTGTTTGAATTCTATAAAAATAGGTATTGCCGATTGATACTGTATCATTCAAACTGACTTCGCTATTAGTTAAGTATTCAGTAATACGATATTCTGTCTGAGAATAAAATAATTCAGGAGTAATGAAAAAGAAATTTCCTTTTGTCGGAAATAATATATCATCTGTTTTAGAAGAGCCCAGTTCAATACCAATACCGGGAGTAAAACTGCTAACTTTAATAGATATTTCATTTGAAGTTGTTAAAGGTACAAATCTTGCTTTTCTTTCAGCAATATCAAATCCGATAAAAGGTCGTAATAAGGTAACGAAAGTATAATACGGCATTTCAAAATCAAATCTTTGTGTACCGCCGTAAGCATTTTCATCCTGTGGAATTGTTTGCGATCTTAAATATAACTCAGTTGATGTTAGTATTGGACTGCCAAACAAAAATGGCTGTTCCATTTTCAGGTTAAGGTCAATAATACCATGGTTTGAATCAAAGATTTTATTAAAATCATAATTTGTTACATCTAATAATCTAAAGGATGTTGATATGGTCAGCTTTCTTGCATCGCCAAAAAAGTTTTTACGTGTGTAGCTTATACCCAAACCTGTATTAAATGTATTGAACTCGTTATCAGCTTTAACCTCTGGTGCTAATTGATTAAGTGAAGTTATAACAGCATTAATTTCAATCGGAATAGTTTTGTTAACAGTATCGGAAATCAATGGATTTATATCGAGAGAGGAAAACAATTCTGTTTTTAGTAATCTCAGTTCGCTTCTGTCAATCTGTGCCTGATCATAATTTTTTCCGGGTTTAAGATCAGCAATTTCTCCAATAAGCCTATTACTTATCTGCTCGATTGATTTGCCGGTTTTGTTAATAATAGTTTCTTTAATTGTATATCTGTCATGCGGATCAAAAAATATTTTGATATTAGTTTTATTAAGCACAGTATCTATTGACACAACAGTGCTGTCATAACTTCCAAAAATATAGCCATGGTTTGAAAGAAATCTTTTAATCGAAGTTATATTTGATTCTATTTCTGTTTCTGAAAACTGCTTAGTAGTATCCAGTTCGATAAGTTCTTTGTTCAAAAGATCTATTTCAAAATCAGGAAGCTTATTCAAGCCAGCATAATCAATCGTGCCATAATAAAACGGTTTGTTTTCATTTATTGTATAATTTAATGTTATTGTTTTATCTGATGTATCGGGACTAAATGAATGCTCAACCTCAGTCAAAAAAAATCCATTTGAATGATAAAGCTCTTTGATTGCCATAATATCAATTGAAATCTTTGAAGAATCAAAGTATATCGGTTCATCTCCAAAGGGTGTAAATGAATTAAGAAAAATCCAAAACCACATTGGTGATTCTTTGCTTTCAATATTTTGTTTTAGGTCGGATTCTGAAAAAAAGGAATTACCTGAAAAATTTATTTTCTTTAATTCATAGTCATAATAAGACTGTGCAATTACAGTCTTGCAGCTTAGTAAGAGTATGATCATCAGGGAAATACTTATTCGGTAATTCATATTAATTTATTATAAGAAAAAGTCGGATATGTAGTAATACACTAATCAAGTATAACATCATCTGTAACTATTTGTAAACCAGGATAATCTTTTTTAAAACTTAATGTAAAGAAATTAACCAACTCTTTACTTTCAGTATTATCAGAGATATAAAGAAAAATAGCTGAGGTAGATTCAACTACAAGATGAGCATAGTAAACCTGTTTCTTTTCCATATCTATCAGGTAAGAAAAAATCTCACCGCCGCCGCTTCCCATAAAATATCCCTGCGAATTATAATAAAGAAGATCATAATCATCAGACACTAATTTTATTTTATCAACAAGACTTTCTTTAAAGGAGCCTTCAAGTAAATCAGTTTCATAAATCAGATTAAACTCTTCTCCGGATTTTTCTACAAACGAAAACCTTATTCCCCATTCTTCTGAATTTTCAAATTCAACTCCATAAGCAATATATTGCTTTCCTCTTTCATCAAACATACCGCCTACAGCAATTGCTGCCTGACTATTGCAATATCTCTGAACAACATCAAGTACTTCTTTTTTACTTTCATAATTTATTGCTGGAATTTTTTCCTGCTTATCTGAGCAGGATGCCACAATAAGAGTTAGTAGAAACAGAAATACAGGTTTTAAAATTTTATTTGATAACAATTTGTGTTCCTGGTTTAATTACTTTAATTATTTCATCAAGATCCTCATTGCTTAATGCAATTGATCCATCGGTCCAATTATAAACAAAGGGCAGATTTTTAAATATAATATTTAATCTTCCAATCCCCTGGATACCAACATTCCCGCCCAGTACTTGATTATAACTGACACATTCTTCATAATAAAATTCAAATTTTATCTGGTTAAATTCTTTTTGCGTAATAAATGATTTTCTTAAAGCATCTGATGCATCATCAAGATTAGGGTAATTAATTTTAACGAACTTATAATAATTTTTATCATCAGATATGCTGCAGATTTTGTATGTACCAACAGGTGTAGCGCCATCATTAAATCTTTTTTTCTTATCTGTCAGATTTCTTCCAAAACTTGCCCGATATGATTTTATCAGTACAGTATCTTCATAAACGCTTAAAGTATAATTCTTCCTTTCGACAACAATGTTTACATCTGCTAATTTTCTGAATCCTTTATTTAACATAGCTTCCTTTAAAGGTATCTCACGAATATTTAAAATAACACCGTAAACAAGAACTCCCGAAAAAAACAGAACAATAGCTCCGATAGTTAACAGGACATTTCTTACAAGAACGCTCTTAAAAATGCCAAGTAAAGCTTTATTATTGTTTTCTTTGTTTGGTTCCATCAAAATAAAATAAATATACCATGCAAAATAATAAATTAAAGAGGCATATATATAATGACAAAAAAAAACCCAACTCATCGGGAGTTGGGCAAAATCAGTATTTCCCTACTTAAACTTCCAAAATTTCTTTTTCTTTATGCTTAAGAATTTCATCTATTTGTTTAATATGCTGATCAGTTAATTTCTGAACTTCATCCTCTGAACTCTTTAATTCATCTTCGGACATTTTTTTATTTTTTTCTTCACGTTTTAAATGATCATTAGCATCGCGTCTGACATTTCTTATTGCAACTTTAGAATCTTCACCAAATTTTTTAACCAATTTAACAAAATCTTTTCGCCTCTCTTCAGTAAGAGCAGGAATCGGAATTTTCAAATTAGTGCCGTCGCTTATAGGGTTAAATCCAAGGTTAGCCTCAAGTATTGCTTTATCAATAACCTGAACCATCGACTTATCCCAGGGCGTTATTGATAATGTATGCGGATCAAGTACAGTTATATTGCCAACCTGATTTATAGGAGTCATAACCCCGTAGTAATCTACTTTTACACTATCAAGCAGAGCGGTTGTAGCTTTTCCGGTTCTTACTTTAGCAAGCTCTAATCTCAATGCTTCAATAGTTTTATCCATTCTGCTATTTGCGTCTTTAATTATTTGATGCATAACAACTCACTTATTATTTAAAAATATTTTTAATTACTAATAGAAGTTCCAACAGCTTCGCCCATAACAAGTTTTAACAGGTTACCCGGAACATCCATATTAAAAACCATCATAGGCAAATTATTTTCCTGACATAAACTGACCGCCGTTAAATCCATAACACGTAAATCTTTTGTAAGAATATCCAGATAAGAAATTTTTTCAAACTTTACAGCGTCTGTGTTTTTTTCAGGATCAGAATCATAAACGCCGTCAACTCTTGTTCCTTTTACAATAATGTCGGCACCAATTTCAACAGCTCTTAAAGAAGCAGCAGTATCAGTGCTAAAATACGGATGACCGGTTCCGGCACCTAAAATAACAACTCTTCCTTTTTCAAGATGTCTTATTGCTCGTCTTCTGATATAAGGCTCGGCTATTTCTTCCATTTTTATTGCACTCATCAATCTTGTTTGTATATCTTTCTTCTCAATAGCATTCTGAAGTGCAAGTGAATTGATCATTGTTGCAAGCATTCCCATTTGATCGCCTGTTGCTCTATCGATACCCTGTTTACTGGCACTTAAACCGCGATAAATATTTCCGCCGCCTATAACAATGCCCAATTGAACTCCGGCATCATGAACTTTTTTAACTTCTTCGGCAAAAAAATCCAGAACTTCGGAAGATATACCAAAACCCTGATCACCTTCTAACGATTCGCCGCTCAATTTTAAAAGTACTCTCTTATATTTTACTTTATTCATTATTCTCCTAAAAAATACGTTTAAATATAAAAAAAGGTCTTAAGAAACTTAAGACCTTAAGAACAAATTCATTTATTCTCATCGCCAAGATGGAAGCGTTTGAACATACTAATTTTAGTTTGTGTACCATTTTTCTTGTTGTAATCATCCATAAGATTTGAAATGGTTTTTGAGCTGGTACTATCCTTAATATAAGTTTGTTCAAACAGACAATTCTCAGCAAAAAATTTATTCAGTTTTCCGGTTGCAATTTTTTCAAGAATATTTTCCGGTTTACCTTCTTTTCTTGCAAGCTCTTTATAGATGTCTATTTCTTTTTCTATTGTGGCAGATGGAACTTCATCTCTATAAACACACATTGGATTCATAGCAGCAACCTGCATCGCAAGATTTTTTCCCAGCTCAATCAACTCATCATTTTTTGCAGGTACATTATCAAACTTAATAATTACGCCAAGTTTGGAACCCATATGTATATAATCTACAATTAATCCATTTTCAGCTTTAACAGTCAAAGTCCGTGATACTTCTATCTTTTCACCAACTTTACCCATTACATCAACTAACATATCATTTAAAGCTTTATCAGAATCCAATAATTGTTTAGCATCAACAGATTCGGAGCTATAAGCAGACTCAAGAACAGCTTTAGCTAATTTTATAAAGTCATCACTTTTTGCAACAAAATCAGTTTCACAATTCACTTCAATAATAACAGCTTTCTTATTATCATCCGAAATCTTTGTAACAACAATTCCTTCATTAGCAGATTTCTCAGCACGTTTGCTGGCAACCGATGCACCTTTTTTTCTCAAGATTTCAATTGCTTTTTCAAAATCACCGTTTGCTTCGGTAAGTGCTTTTTTACAATCCATCATACCAGCACCGGTTTTTTGTCTAAGTTCATTTACTTGTGCAGCTGTAATAGCCATTTATTATTCACTTCCTTTCAAAATTAAATTTATCAGAATACTATTCTTCTGTTTTTTCGTTTGTATCTGTTTGTTCCTTAGCTTCTTTTTTTGCTTTGGACTCCGATTTTTTCTTTGCTTCTTCCTTTCTTTCAGCTTCTTTTTCTTTCTTTACACGCTCTTTTTCTGCAACTTCTTCGGCTTTCTTTTCTTTAAACTTCGATTCTCCTTCAATAACTGCGTCAGCCATAAACTGAGTAATTATTTCAACTGTTTTAACTGCATCATCATTGGCAGGAATTAAATAATCCACTTCATCCGGATCACAATTTGTATCTACAATTGCAAATACAGGAATATTTAATCTATGAGCTTCCTGAACAGCGATAGCTTCTTTTTTAATATCAACAATAAATAAAGCTCCGGGCAATTTATTCATTGACTCAACACCCTCAAGAACTTTTTTCAGTTTATCTTTCTCTCTTGTCAGAAAAAGTCTTTCTTTTTTGGTTATCTTATCAAACGTACCATCAGTTTCCTGCTTTTCGATATTACTCAATCTTTTAACACTTTTTCTAATCGTAGCAAAATTAGTTAGCATACCACCAAGCCATCTTTCGCTAACCCAATTTTGATTACTTCTTCTGGCTTCTGTTTCAATTACATTTTTAGCTTGTTTTTTGGTTCCAACGAAAAGAATTTTTTTACCTTCAGAAGCAAACTTTGATAATTCATCAGCAGCTTCAATCAGATATTTTTGTGTTTTTTTAAGATCAATTATATGAATCCCGTTTTTTTCCATAAAAATATATGGCTTCATCTTAGGATTCCATCGGCGGGTTAAATGACCGAAATGCGCACCAGCTTCTACAAGCTGAGTTAAATCAACTTTTCTCATATATCTCCTGTTTTTCTTCTACTTTCTTCTACTTTACCTTTCCATCCCTTTTTTTGTGGGACACAGGCGGCAAATCAGAAAGTATGATTGATTATTTAATTATATAAAAACAAGTTCAGTAAAAACTGAGCTTGACCGCTATATGCGGATTGAATAAAAAAATTATCTCTTTGAAAATTGAAATCTTTTACGAGCTTTTGGCTGACCATATTTCTTTCTTTCAACCATTCTCGGATCTCTTGTTAAAAGTCCTTCAGTTTTAAGCTTTGCTCTGTAATCAGGATTGATTTCTACTAATGCTCTTGCAATACCTAATCTTACAGATTGAGCCTGACCTGTAGTGCCGCCGCCTTTAACATTAACCTGAACATCATATTTGCCTTCTGTCTCAGTAAGCTTGAATGGTAGTAAGATATCTTCTCTGCTTAAAAGCTGAGGAAAGAATTCCTCAAACTCTTTATTGTTAACAGTAATTTTACCGTTACCATTTTTTAAAATAACTCGTGCAACAGATGTCTTTCTTCTTCCAACAAAAATTTTCTCAGCCATTATTTCTCCGTTAAACTAATTGTTTCAGGTTTTTGTGCAGCATGAGGATGCTCAGTACCGGAATATACTTTAAGTTTTTTTATCAGTTTGTTTCCTAATTTAGTTTTCGGAAGCATTCCTCTTACAGCATTTTCAACCACAAATTCTGGTTTTTTAGCGAGCATCTCTTTAAAAGAAGTTACTGTCTGACCGCCCGGATAACCTGAATGTCTTTTATAATCTTTTAAGTGTTCGCGTTTACCTGTCAATTTTACTTTTTCAGCATTGATAACAACAACAAAATCGCCAGTGTCAGTATTAGGCGTAAAGATTGGTTTATTCTTACCTCGAATAATCTTAGCAATTTTGGAAGCCATTCTGCCCAAAGTCTGACCTTCTGCATCTACAAGATACCATTTATGTTCGGCATCCTCAGTTTTAACAAATTTTGTTAATTTTTCTTGTTTCACGTAATTTTCCTCCGAAAACCTTAAGTCGTTTCAAATAAAGGCTTGAAAAATATAGCTAAGTACTTGAAAAGTCAAGAATTATAGAATGTATTAATCAAAGTGAGTAATGAAAAGTACATTTATTTGCAAAAATAGGATGATGTTAAAATAATGTTCCGCCAAAATCAAAGGATTTTAAGATTGCCCAGAACCTCGGCTTAAATAATTCAAATTCGCTCTCCCCTTTTATCATCAGCTTTAATCTGAAATCTTCATCATCATTGGTTCTTAAATAAATAATCTGAGTAAAATAACCTTGTAATTCTTCCGGATCGTTATAGTAAGCAATGTATTTGTTAAAATCAGTTTTGTATTTAAATCGCTTTTCGATAAAATAATCTCTATCAACAACTTCAAGATGAAAATACGGCGGCGGATTGACCGAACCATCATTTAACCAGAATGTAACCCCTTCAAGTTTTTTATTTTTCTTTTGATCTATGAACGTCCAGCCGCGTGGATAATTTATTTTAACATTTAATGTAGGCTCAGTATAAAGTTGCTCTAAATTTGTAGTGTCAGCTACTATGTCTGTAAAACTTACTGTTCTGATTTCATCAGCATTTACATCTGATGGCTCTGGTATTTCATCAATATCCTTTGGGTTACTTTCCTTTTCGGAAAATGAATTTTCCGGCTGATATTCTTTTGAATCAAGTGAAAATATAACTGAGTTAATTCTTGATGTATCTGAAGTTAAATCAAAAAAATAAATTAGTATTACAAAAAGTATTAAGTGAAACAAAATTGAAAAGGAATAATTCCTTAACCAGATTCTTTTTTCGTTATTCTGATTTATGTCGTTAGAATTTATGTTCACAAGTTTAATTTGATGCCTGAACCAAAATTACTAATTTTGTATCCACATTATTAATAAATTATCAGGTAAAATGAAGTATTTAATTACAGGCGGTGCGGGATTTTTAGGAATTAATCTCGTAAGATATCTGCATTCACGCGGACACGAAGTCACCTCTCTTGATATCGTTCAATTCGATTATCCCGATATGAATGACAAAATTAATATCATTACCGGTGATATCAGAGATAAACAAAAAGTTAAAGAAGCTGTTGCCGGACAGGATATAGTTGTTCATACTGCTGCAGCACTGCCGCTTTATAAACCTGAAGATATTTATTCTACAGATATTGACGGAACAAGAAATCTGATTGAAGAATCTTTTAATCAAAAAGTAAAAAGATTTATTCATATTTCATCAACAGCTGTTTATGGAATTCCGGATCATCATCCTTTATTAGAAAATGATAAACTTGATGGAGTTGGTCCTTATGGTAAGGCAAAAATTTTAGCAGAAGAAGAATGCATTAAGTTTAGGCAAAAAGGAATGTGTGTTCCTATTCTGCGTCCAAAATCTTTTATCGGACCGGAAAGACTTGGAGTATTTGATCTGCTTTATGATTGGGCACAGGATGGGAAAGGTTTTCCAATGATCGGCAACGGAAAAAATCGTTACCAGCTTTTAGATGTTGAAGATCTCTGCGAATCAATTTATCTAGCAGCAACTCTTGATGAAAAAATTGTTAACGATACTTTTAACATTGGGGCAAAAGAATTCACAACAATGCGCGAAGATTACCAGGCAGTTTTAGATTATGCTGGTTTTGGTAAAAAAATAGTTGGGCTGCCGGAAAAGCCAATCATTTACACTTTAAAATTTTTAGAAGCGCTTAAACTTTCTCCGCTTTACAAGTGGGTTTACGAAACTGCCTCTAAAGATTCATTCGTTTCAATTGAAAAGGCAGAAAAAGTTCTAGGATACAAACCAAAATTTTCTAACAAAGATGCTTTAATAAGAAATTATAAATGGTACATTGAGCATCGGGATGAGTTTATTAACAAAGACGGTGTTTCTCATCGTGTACCATGGAAACAGGGAATTTTAAGATTTGCTAAAATCTTTTTCTAATTAATTGGATTGTATATAAAGTAAATGATATATTCTTACAGTAACTAAAAAGAAAACAGATAAGGAGAAAAAATGGCAGAAAAAAAAGATTATCTAAAAGATATTGTTAAACATATTGATATTAAACAGCATAACGTTGTATCGCTTGTTGATGCAATGGAAGATATGGCATTTACTGCAAGAGACCTGAACCGTGCAGCAAATATTTTTGATATGATGATAAAAGATGAAAATTGCGGAATAATATTAACTCTTGCCGGAAGTCTTTTCAGCGCAGGTTTAAAAAAAGTTGTTTATGATATGATTATGAATAATATGGTTGATGCAATTGTTTCAACCGGTGCAATTATAGTTGATCAGGACTTCTTTGAAGCATTAGGTTTTAAACATTATAAAGGAACCAAATGGGTAGATGATAACGAAATGAGAGAGCTGCATATAGATAGGATTTATGATACTTTCATTGATGAAGACGAACTTAGAATTTGTGATGATACTACTGCTGCAATTTTTGATTCAATGAAACCGGGTGCTTATTCATCAAGAGAGTTTATTTGGGAGTTTGGAAAATATCTTGAGGAAAATGGCGGACCTAAAGTTGACGATTCTGTTATATGGGCAGCATACAAAAAGAATGTTCCGATTTTTGTTCCTGCTTTTTCAGACTGCTCTGCCGGATTCGGATTTGTAATGCATCAACATAAAAATCAGGATAATTATGTTAGCTGTGATTCAGGAAAAGATTTTTATGAACTGACAAAAATTAAATTACACAGCAAAGAAACCGGAATATTTATGATAGGCGGCGGCGTTCCGAAAAATTTTACACAGGATATTGTTGTAGCAGCAGATATTCTTCAGGAAGAAGCAGATATGCACAAATATGCAATCCAAATTACTGTTGCTGATGAACGCGATGGTGCACTTTCCGGTTCAACTTTAAAAGAAGCAAGCTCTTGGGGTAAGGTTTCTACAAGTTTTGAACAAATGGTTTACTCGGAAGCAACAGTTGCAATGCCTTTAATTGCCGGTTATGCTTACCACAAAGGCAATTGGAAAAGAAGAAAAGCAAGAGAGTTTCAAAAGATTTATCAAAAAGAAAAAGCTGAAGCTTAGTTAAAAAAGCGCCTCCTTTGAGGCGTTTTTTATTTATCTCAACAACATCATCTTTTTTGTTGATATAAATGAACCAGCCTGCAAACGATAGATATAAACTCCGCTTGCAAGGTTTGATGCATCCCAGCTTACTTCATAATATCCCGGCTCTTGTTTTTCGTTTACAAGTGTTGCTGCTTCACTGCCGAGTATGCCATAAACTTTTAAGCTAACTTCTGAGAGGCTGGATACCTGATAACGGATTCTGGTTGTTGGATTAAATGGATTTGGATAGTTCTGCTCAAGCTTAAATTCTTTTGGACCTGTGTAGCTGAAGATAAAACTTTTCATCATCATCAGTCCGTTTGAATCTGATATCATAAAATCAATTGTATCTTTTTTATTGATTGGTGCGTTTCTGTTTACATCAAATGTAAAGATTGCATTTGCCTCCGCCTTTGCCTCAATCAATTCTATTGTCTCCATCTCTTTGCTGAAACTAAGTGCTGAAGATTTCCTGGTGAGAACGATGTTCACATTCGTTGCAGGACTTGTCTCCGAGATGTTTGAGACGGTTAGGGTTATTTCATTTCCTTTCGTTCCCGGTGGTATTTCGTAAATGGTTTGTGCGAATGAATAATATGTTATTGCCGATGCGATAATTAAAATTTTTATTAGCATTTTTTACCTCTGCATCTATATCGTCCCTGACGGGACTTTTATTCTTTTATTCTTTTCTGTTTCTATAAATATTTTACTCCTAACGGAGTTTATTATTTCTTTTTGCTTATTGCCTACTGATTACTGCCTGCTGTTCTACGGAACATTTAACTGAATCTCAACCAAATTATTTACAGAAATGTCCTGCTGTTTATCCTGACTTACACTTCCGGATGTTGCTCTGAAGTTCAGGCTTTTTGGCAGAAGTTCTTTTGTTGTTTCTCCATTTGTATTCGTTAAACCAATATCTCTCCACGCACCTGAATAATATTTTGTGCCTGCACCTGATAATGGCTGTCCATTTGCCTTTGTTACTTTGACTGTGCACAATACTGTTGAGAAAGTTACAGTACTGTTTGTGCTTATATCCTGCTGTTTGTCAAGCGAAACATACTCGTAAGTCATTCTAAAACTGTAGTTGATTGGTAGAAGCTCTTTGTGTGTAACTCCATTCTGAGTTGTTCCGAATGTTCGCCACGCACCTGCATAATATTGTACTGTTCCCTGGTCTATCAAAGTACCTGTGCTGTTATGCAATTCTACTGCTGCATTCACTGTCTGGAAAACCACAGTTGGATTAACAGAAATATCCTGCTGTTTGTCCTGGTTTCCATATTCGTAAGTCATTCTAAAGCTGTAATTGATTGGAAGAAGTTCTTTGTTTGCTACTCCGTTTTGTGTTGTTCCGAATGTTCTCCACGCACCTGCATAATATTGAACTGTTCCTTGATCTATTAAATTACCTGAACTGTTACGCAGCTCTACCGAAGCATTAACTGTATGAAAAGTGTATGTGTTGTTATGTGCAGTAATGTTATGCACAGTCTGGTTTGCATACTCGTAGAACATTCTGATGCTTACTGTTGGTTTTGTTGTTGTTATTGTGAATGTTCCATCTCCATTGTTAACTGCATCTTTCCATTTGCTCTCATAGTACATTACATTACTTGCAGGTATTTGGTTACCCAAACTGTTTTTTAAACTTACAACAAGATTTGGATTTGCTGGCGGCTCTGGCAGTCTGTCTAAAATATACTGTGCATTCCAGTAAAGAAATTTCCAGCCTTCTATTGTTACAAAACGAGGGTCTGTGTTTAGTGAGTCTTTATAAACATTATCTACTAAATCCTGGAATTCTTTTACCTGAACTCTGCAAGCAAGTGAGTCGCCATTTTGTAAGTTGGTTTTAGCTATTGTTAAAATGTTTTTTAGTTCGTTGGAGAAAGTTAAATCGCCGAGCCAGGTGTAGTTAAAAACGCTATCAACATAATTATTTAAGTTATCTAATAAATCGATAGTCGGTTTCAACGAATCTGGTTGAGCTGGTACGAACAATAAAAGAAATTGCTTTTTCGAGCGATATGTTAGTGAGTTTGTATCAGATATACTCAATTGTTTTAATAAATTAATAAAACTTGGTTCAATATACCTTTTAGATTCAAAACCATAATTCAATACTTCGAATGGATTAGGCAAATATTTCGCTCTCAGCGTGTCATTGTTTTCATTCTGTAATGCGAAGATACTTCTTTCTGGTTGACCATCTTTATCTATTATACCCAATTCAAAAAAGTAGTCATATCTTTGTTCACCTAAATTGTTTTCAAAGTAAGTATCTAATAAAATCGTTCCCTCATTAGAAAAAATATTTAGATCATATGCAAGCATAATTACCTGTGAGGTTGTACTTGATGAAACAATTTTGTTCATTATTATTGATTTAACCTCTTCTTTATATCTGCTATCATTCCCATACCAAGCAAGCAAGTTAATGAATAACTCAGGGGAATCATTATATCCAGCAATAACAAAACTATAGTTATCGTAAATTCCAATTTCTGCAAGTGTTCGTATTGCAAGTAAGCGCGTTAAATAAGTTGCATGATTTGCTATGATTTTCATTTTTTCAACTGCCATATTATCCCCAAGTAACCCTCTAAAGAAAATATTTGTATATACTTTATACCAGTATGCAGAATTTTCACTTACCGATAAGGATGTATCGATCTCAGAGTTTAAATTATCTAATAGAAATTCTGCATCTGATTGAATATAATATAAATACTTAACGGAAGCAGGATAAAGAAGATTTTGAGATTCAAGGTCAACAGTAACGATAATCTGTTTTATGCTATCAACAGAAAGATTACTCATCATATGTAAACTTCCAAGATCTATTTTGCCTCTCAACCACATATTTTGTCCATAGGAAATTGTTGAGATCAATGTTATTAATAATATCATTTTAATTATAATTTTCATTTTTATCTCCGTTATCAAATTTTATTTGTTAAGGATTACACGGAACGAACTTACAGTCATAATAATATGGAGGACCATACAAACCAATAATTCTAAGATCACACCACCAACTTTGTTTACTTGCCCAAAGTATAATTCTTTCTTTTATTTTCTCATATTCTAATGATGCAACTCTATCTGCTTCTATTTCAGCTTTAGAATGACCTCCGACATCGTATCCCATTAAATGCGACATATTATTAAAATAATATTCCAAGTCAAATTTTAAATTATCTCTAATATCAAGTTCATTTTTAATTAATGCATCTTCAGGGCATTGATAAATTTCACTCTTTTCGATTTTTTTAGATTTCAACCTTCCAAATCCTCCCACACCATTCCAGAAAAATGGTAAGAGTCTTTTAATTTGCTCAACATGTACATTTTCGTGAGCGACAATGCCTGTCGAAAAATAATATTTGTATAAAGGTTTCATTCCTATTCTTTCAGGTCCAATAATCCAGTAATTGAGCGTTATCATAACTTTGTTATAATCAGAACAATCCTTGATATGTTGAGTTAACAGTGTAGGATTCGACCCATCACCTAAATCAATGTAACCACATTGTTGCGGTTGGTTAGGACAGTGAGAAGAAAATAAAGGAACACGAAAATTTTCAAGACTAAAATTCCAGTAATGATGGCCTGGGTCATTTTTATCAAGACAAACCGTCACTTTCATATCATCAAGCAAATTATATACAGGTGGTGCACCGATACTTGGCATAATATAGGTCTGGCCAAATATAACCGTGTCACAACCTGATGGTAACTCATAATTACATACAGCACCTGTATTTGCTGTGTGGGGAGTTCCTTGTTTATCTACCCATTGCCATGGATCGTTTTCACCTAAAACAGATATGGTCCCAACATTTTCAAAAATTGGTGGGCTATAATTATTACACACCACTATCTCCTCATCACACTCATCTTGTATAACCACAACATCACCGTAACCTTCAATCTCCTGTCCCGGATTACCGATTGAAGCATCAGGAATAATTGTTTGGATATAATCATCAATTTCAACTGTAATGCTTTCTTTATATTCTGATTTTAGAATTTGATTAGTGATTGTTCTTGAGGCACTATTACCACCAACAGATGTATTTACTTTTATTCTTATTACAACACTATCATAAGGTACTGATGCCGCTGTTATAACTTTAAATCCATTGCTTACTCCCTGTAAATTATCTGCTATATTGCCTGTGCTTGGATCAAGTAGAATTCCAAATTCATTTCCACCTGTTATCTCAACATTAAACAACTGTTCTGCAGGAAAATCCAGAAGTTCATTATAAGCTGTCAACCATTTACAGTTTATTGTTGCTGTATCTCCAGGCTCGTAAATCTGTTTATCCATCCCTACTATTATATAACCTCCTTCATCTGGCGGGTCTTCATTATATTTAACAGAAAAACTTACTTCTACGGGTGCAATATCAAAATCATTTGAAGAACATCTTATCGTTACTATACCAGGAGTTAAACTATCTGGCTGCAATCCATCAGCCTTATACTTAATTGAATAATTAGTAATTCCTACTCCATCTTCATCATAAAGATTTGTTATTGATGTTCCATATTGTTCAGGCTCTGCAACTGTTCCAGGATAATATAAATTTCCGTATTCCTGTCCCTGAACTATTGCAACATTGAATTTAATCCCTTCAGGATACGCACCACCATATTTATCTAATTGACAATTACCAGAACTTTCCTGAAAGTCTAATACAAACTCTATCTCTCTGCTATGGTAATGTAGAAGTGTATCCTCTTCTGTTATGGAAGTTATGATGAAAGTTCGGATCTCTATTCTTGAATGATAATTAATGGTTTCTTGTCCATCAAATACTGACATTATTATTTCTGTTCCTGCGGGGACATCCCTACTTATTCTCATTAAATACTTTGAATTATTGTGATATAAACCATTTGGGTAATCCTGTACATAATTATACCAACCTGTTGCACCAAGATCTGAGCCAGTGACGCCACTTAAAGAACTGCCCATATATTGTATCGGCACATAACTTCCAGTGGAGTTATCATAAAATCCTCCATATGTAAAATATGCATATTCATCTGACTGTTGAATTGTTAAATTGTAGCTTTTGTTTGGATCAAGTATATATGTTCTTCGCTGTAATCCAGGACCATATCTGTTATCCTGAAAGTTGAACATCTGTTGATAGGGGTCGGGTGCGAAGTACATATTATTCCAGATTATCTGCCAGGGATTTAGTCTATCATAAGAACTAATCCATGGACCACAGGGTGTATATTGAGGTGCAGGATAGTAGTAAGGAAGATTTTTTTGCGGATTTATCTCCACTTTTTCTTTGATTATTACTTGGGCGTTAATGTGAGACGAGAAAATAAAAACGAAAAACGTAAAAGCGAGAAGCGAGAAACGAGAAACGAGAAACGAAAGCTATTGCTTTTTGTGTGCTTGTCAAGTGATTTTTTTTCTAAACTTTTTCCCATAAAGTTTTACTCCACTGGTTAAAGCTGATTGATCTTTTTTCTTTGGAATTTTATCCGCAGTGCTTGGAGGTTTTTATTCCCGCTGATAACCTAAAATTATTTTTCCCTTTTGTCAATAGCTGTTGTTAATTATTTTAGTTGCGCGTAGTTAAGTGTTGACTTTCCTTGGTGGGCTTAGTGGTTAAATGTCGTTTTTTATACCAAAGGACAAAGGTTTTTACAAAGATTACCGGCTTTTAGTTTATCTCAACAACATCATCTTTTTTGTTGATATAAATGAACCAGCCTGCAAACGATAGATATAAACTCCGCTTGCAAGGTTTGATGCATCCCAGCTTACTTCATAATATCCCGGCTCTTGTTTTTCGTTTACAAGTGTTGCTGCTTCACTGCCGAGTATGCCATAAACTTTTAAGCTAACATCTGAGAGGCTGGATACCTGATACCGGATTCTGGTTGTTGGATTAAATGGATTTGGATAGTTCTGCTCAAGCTTAAATTCTTTTGGACCTGTGTAGCTGAAGATAAAACTTTTCATCATCATCAGTCCGTTTGAATCTGATATCATAAAATCAATTGTATCTTTTTTATTGATTGGTGCGTTTCTGTTTACATCAAATGTAAAGATTGCATTTGCCTCCGCCTTTGCCTCAATCAATTCTATTGTCTCCATCTCTTTGCTGAAACTAAGTGCTGAAGATTTCCTGGTGAGAACGATGTTCACATTCGTTGCAGGACTTGTCTCCGAGATGTTTGAGACGGTTAGGGTTATTTCATTTCCTTTCGTTCCCGGTGGTATTTCGTAAATGGTTTGTGCGAATGAATAATATGTTATTGCCGATGCGATAATTAAAATTTTTATTAGCATTTTTTACCTCTGCATCTATATCGTCCCTGACGGGACTTTTATTCCTTTATTCTGTTCTGTTTCTATAAATATTTCACTCCTAACGGAGTTTATTATTTCTTTTTGCTTATTGCCTACTGATTACTGCCTACTGTTCTACGGAACATTTAACTGAATCTCAACCAAACTATTTAATCCAATGTCCTGCTGTTTATCCTTATTTACATTTCCCGATGTTGCTCTGAAGTTCAGGCTTTTTGGCAGAAGTTCTTTTGTTGCTTCGCCGTTTGTATTCGTTAAACCAATGTCTCTCCACGCACCTGAATAATATTTTGTGCCTGCACCTGATAATGGCTGTCCATTTGCTTTTGTTACTTTTAATGTACAAAGAACTGTTGAGAATGTTACTGTGCTGTTTGTGCTTATATCCTGCTGTTTGTCAAGTGGTACATACTCGTAAGTCATTCTAAAACTGTAATTGATTGGGAGAAGCTCTTTGTGTGCAACTCCATTTTGTGTTGTTCCGAATGTTCTCCACGCACCTGCATAATATTGAACTGTTCCTGCATCCATTAAATTGCCTGAACTGTTACGCAGCTCTACCGAAGCATTAACTGTATGAAAAGTGTATGTGTTGTTATGTGCAGTAATATTATGCACAGTCTGGTTTGCATACTCGTAGAACATTCTGATGCTTACTGTTGGTTTTGTTGTTATTACTGTAAATGTTCCATCTCCATTGTTAACTGCATCTTTCCAGCTCCCCTCATAATACTTTACATTACTTGCAGGTATTTGGTTTCCTAAACTATTTTTTAGGTTTACTAATAAGTTTGGGTTTGCTGGCGGTTCCGGCAGTCTGTCTAAAATGTACTGTGCATTCCAGTAAAGAAATTTCCAGCCTTCTATTGTTACAAAACGTGGGTCTGAGTTGAGTGAGTCCTTGTAAACATTATCCACTAAATCCTGGAATGCTTTTACCTGAACTCTGCACGCGAGTGAATCTCCGTTTTGCAAGTTTGTTTTGGCAGTTGTTAAAATGTTTTTTATTTCGTTGGAGAAAGATAAATCGCCGAGCCAATAATACATTATCGATTGACTAACATACGAACTTGTAGTGTCTATTATTTCTTTAATTGATATGGTTGAATCTGGCTGAAAAGGGGTCCCTGGGCAAATATATTCTTCATACACTTTATTTAACCTCTTAAATTCAGAATAACTACCTTCATCATTCAACCAGGATATTACATAAACATAATTTGATGGTGTTCTATATTCAGTCAGTAATTTTTCATATGCAATTTGTTTACAAATTGTATCTGTGTCGTTTACCAAAATATATTTTAGCAGATTAGCTACTGTTTCAAAATCTCCATAGTGGGTATATTTTCTAATGATATTGAATTTGATTACATCATTATCTTCTTGATGATATCTGTTAATCATTAGTTGAGATAATTCAGCCATATAATAATCTTCAAGCCAACTCATAGCCTTATATCTTACTTCCCAATATCTGTCAAGTTGAATGAATTCAAGTAGTCTATTTTTTGCCAGGAGAGAATAATTTGGAAAACTAAGTAAACGACTCCATAATTGAATGCATAATTCCAAATTGCTTTTACTCATTGAATTATTTGCACAATAATCTAAATAATCAATTTTTGAAAAATCGCCTAAATCAAATAATTCATCAATCAAATAAAGTTTTTTGTAAACTGTATCTATTCCTTGATAAGTTTTGATCTGAAGCGTATCAAAGAGTGCAAGGCTATAACTTAAAGTTTCTTGCGATTGCAATACTTTCATTGCTTCTAAATATGAAATCCTAGAATTAAGGCTTTGATTCCAGAAATTATCTCTTAGAATTGGTAAAGCTTCGGTTATATTATTATAAATAATATCTATTGTTGCATTATCTACAACAGTCCAATCATCAGAATATAAATCATTGATAATTGAATCAATTTCAGTTTGGTTTAAATTTTGAGCCAATATAATCCCAGTTAATTGAGTGATAATAAAAATTATCATTTGAATTTTATTTTTCATATTAAAGACCTTCTCAAAATTATTTCGGTAAGCTTAATATTAATTTTTTAATCTCAGTTTTATATTTATCGATAACTTTTTTTGCTATCGCATTATGAGTATTTATTTCATTTTTCCTATAGTTTTCAATTTCTTTTGGTGTGCCATCCTTTTTACCCCATACTTTAAATTGAAACTTTATACTTTCTTTTTCAAAATATGAGAACCTTTTTTCAAAATTACTTTTCATCTCATTTACGACATCATTTAATTCACTATATTTGTTACACGTAACATCCAACTTTGAATAATCTAAATAATCAAAATCTTTATTCACAACGTTAAAAATCTCATTGACATAATTTCTCTTATGTTGAAACTCATGTTCCCACGCAAGTTCAATCGGATAAAAAGGTGAACTTGGGTTTTCATTTGTAAAATAGTCTAAGAATATATCAAGATCAGAATATAATTGTAACAATGCACGTAAATTTTGTGGTACTTTGGTTTTTAATTCTGTGGTATTGTATAAAATTGTATATCCTTGATCAACAATCACATCTTCACAAGCTGTTACAATGGCTCTAAGTGTCATTAAATCATTTTTAATTCCAAATTGTATCACATTAGCATTCTCATCGCAACAATTTTCGATTTCTATTGGTAAGAAAAGTTTTTTCTCGTTTTCACTCCATAGCATATAAGTAATACCAGATACATTGTTGCATTTATTTTTACCGTCCGTTCCATCTGGAAAGTCCATTATTTCAATGTTCGGTTTTTTACCTGCATTGTTTTCAGTACACTTTGGCAATGTCGCACAAACATTCCCCACCACCACATTGGCATCTCCAGTAACTACGGAGTATAAATCACCCAGAAAACAATATTCGCCAATAACACCGCCATCAATAAAACTTTTAGCTTCTCTACGGTTATCACTTGCAGAAGATTTTTTTATCTGGTTTTCACTTTTTCTACTCTTAAAATTATTATTTAACAAACTACTTGATGACATTCCTTCAATAACTCCAACTCTTAACTTAACAGTTCCCTCAACTGCTCCTGTATCTGCAATAAAGTAAAAAGGCTGCAATGCTGCATCAACATAAACCCCGCTGTCTGTTGCAGTTTTTATCATTCCAAGAGCACAACCATCAAGCATCCCAATCTCAAAAGTCTGCTCAATAGGAAAATCACTTAAGCTGCCATCCGGGTTTTTCAGTTTTGGAATTATCTGGGCTGTATCTCCTGGTGCAATTGTTTCAGGGACAATGTTTACAACCAATAAGTTTGTAAAAGTCATTTCAATTGGTTCTATTGACGGGTCAGATGTGCTAACACGAATCTTAATCTCACTATCAGCCTGAATCTGATCATTAGTTCTTAAAATAATTTGGTCCAAACATCCGTAATTATGTGGCAGATCGTTTAATACTTGTCCAGAATCACTTGTTGTGTTATTTACTAAATTACCAAAATCATACCCCATAATAATCTCAACACTGTATTTAGTAGTATCTGGTAGATTTAGAGAATAACCGAATTGTGGAGAAGCACATACGTCTAGTATAATTTCATTATTTCTTTTTAGATTATGATCATATGTATAGTCAAATAATGTAAAAACTGGATTTACAACAAATACATTAAAAGTATAAACTTCGTCAGAGTAATCTGTAACAATTATTTTTACAAATGCTGTATCCGTTGGTTTTGTCTCATTAAATTTTATATATGTACATTCACCATCAGGCTACAAAAACAAATTATCAGTTGTAAGGAAGTATTCAGTACAATCAGAACAACTGCCTGTTTCAGAAGTTGGAGGAACATAACCTAAATATATCTGAACATAATCACTGCCTTCTACAACATTTATTGATTTTGTAACAGTTGGCAAAAAACAAAAGTTGTAAAAATCTTCACCATACCATACGACACTAGTATCACAAAACGCACGTAGACACTGCATTTCACCAAAAGTCTGTTGATAATAGTAAGGATAATAAATATGATTGCAGTAATAAGAGTTAACCGGGTCATCAGAGATAACAATTGTTTGCGGATTTATCTCCACTTTTTCTTTTATTAATACTTGTGCGTTAACGTTAAACGAAAGAAGAAAAGCGCAAAAAGTAAAAGCGAGAAGCGAGAAACGAGAAACGAGAAACGAGAAACGAGAAACGAGAAACGA